>JBEKDR010000071.1:0-20769 GCA_050014255.1 Bacteroidales bacterium
AAAGACCTGGAGCAACGCGTGATTCAGCGTACGGCTCAACTCGAAGCTGCCAACAAAGAGCTTGAAGCATTCAGCTATTCCGTATCTCACGACCTCAGAGCTCCATTGCGTTCAGTTCATGCTTTTACGAATATTCTGTTGGAAGAGTATCAAGATAAGCTGGATAAGGAAGGCAAGAGAATCTGCGGAATAATTTCATCAGGTGCCTCACAAATGGGTGGGCTAATAGATGATCTGTTAAGTTTTTCCAGAATAAGCAGGAGTAATATGAATCTTAGCATGATCGATATGAGAACAATGGCTGAATCAGTATTCAGACAACTTAATGGTGAACAGAAAACGGCGAAAATTGATATTAAGATTGGCAAACTTCATAAGGTGTTTGGAGATTTAAACTTAATAAAATTGGTTTGGAGTAATCTGATATCCAATGCAATTAAATATTCTTCAAAAGAAATTATTTCTGAAATATTAATCAGTTCGCGACAGGAGGGAGACATGATAATATATTCCGTAAAGGATAATGGTGTGGGGTTTGATTTGCAATATAAACATAAGCTATTTGGTGTGTTTCAGAGGTTGCATAGTGAGAGTGAATTCGAAGGCAACGGCGTTGGTCTTGCTACAGTTCAAAGGATTATTTTAAGACATAACGGTAGTGTGTGGGCAGAAGGAGCGGTTGGAAAGGGAGCGACGTTTTATTTCAGCCTCCCTTCAAATGGAGCAGGCAGTAAGAAGTAGGTAGTAAGAAGTAGGTAGTAAGAAGTCAAGACAAAAGTTAAGGAAGGTGCTGGTTACTGGTTACTGGTTACTGGTTACTGGTTACTAGTTAACAAGCAACGAGCAACCCGCCCCGTGAAATAGCGCAAAGCCACGCTTAAGCCTTATTTCACGGGGCAAGCAACGAGCAACAAGCAACAACAGATTTATGTAAATGTAAAAATAACAAGACAAAGAATAGATGGCAATAAATAATTCCACTACCGGGCATAGGACCAGGCCGGCAATCAATGAGTCTCCTGTTCAGCTTTTAATGATAATAATCCTTTCTATTGTAGTAAGTGATATGCTGGTAAGGATTATAATAAGAGCCATACCATCTTTGACCGGCTGGGTTGATGTATTGCTAGATTCAGTTCTGGTAGTCTTAATTCTTTTCCCTTTTCTCTATTTCCTGGTTTTTCGTCCCCTGACAAAAAACATCGCTGAACGAAAACAGGCTGAAGAAGAAGTAAAGGTAAAAAATGAGCAGCTTGAACGGGTAAATGCGGAAAAAGATAAGTTTTTTTCAATACTTGCTCATGATTTACGTGGTCCGATGAGCGCTTTTGTGTCAATAACTCATCTGCTGACAGAAGAAATTCAAACTATGGATCAGGATCAGATCAAAGAGTTCACAAACAGCATGAAAGCCGACGCCGAAAATCTCTACAGGCTCCTTGAAAATCTTCTCGAATGGTCACAACTGAAACGTGGTGTGATGGAATTCAAACCGGAGATGCTCAATTTAAGGAAAAGTATTAATATAGTTCTTGATATTGTATCTGTTTCGGCACGAAAGAAGGAAATTAAAATTGACAATTCGGTGCCTGACGAACTGGAAGTATTCGCCGATCTTCGTATGCTTGAGAGCGTGGTCAGAAACCTGACTTCCAATGCAGTTAAGTTTACACCTGTCGGTGGGAAAATATATGTTTCCGCCGTTGCAAATATTAATAATTGTGTTGAAATAAAGATCAGTGATTCAGGAATTGGCATGGACAAGATATTAATGAGTAAACTGTTTATAATTAATGAAAAAACCAGCCGGAAGGGAACTGAAGGAGAACCAAGTTCGGGATTGGGATTATTGCTATGTAAAGAGTTTATCGAAAAACACGGAGGCATAATCCGGGTCGAAAGCGAAGAAGAAAAAGGATCAACGTTTTATTTCAGATTACCAGTACAAGACAAAAGATAAAAGTAAAAAGACAAAAGTCAGGGAAGTTGCTGGTTACTGGTTGCTGGTTGCTGGTTAAAGCAACAAACAACAAACAACAAGCAACAAGCAACAAGCAACAAACAACAATATTTGAAGTATTCACTTGACTAAAAACAACATATCATGGAAGATTTTAATGCAGTTGAAATCATGATCGTGGAAGACAATCCGCGCGATGCTGAACTCACCCTCAGGGCTCTGAAGAAGAATAACCTTGCAAATCATGTAATTGTCGCCAGGGATGGAGCTGAAGATCTTGATTTTTTCTTTTGCAGGGGGAAATACGAATCAAGAAGTTTTTCTAGTCCTCCGAAAGTTGTGCTTCTCGATCTTAAGCTCCCTAAAGTCAGCGGACTCGAGGTCCTTAAGATCGTCAAAGGAGACAAACGAACCGTTCATATACCGGTAGTGGCAGTTACATCATCGCGCGAAGAACCGGATATGAAGCTGGCGTATGAACTGGGTGTTAACAGTTATGTGATAAAACCGGTTGACTTCGACCAGTTCCTCAGTTCAATGAGCAGTCTTGGGTTATACTGGATGCTGGTTAATGAGTCTTTGAAGTAAGTTGATATAGGTAGAAATAGGTAGAAATAGGTAGAAATAGGTAGAAATAGGTAGAAATAAGTTGCGAGAGTGTGATATGAATGGATACTGGTTTGAATGTGTCGTAACAAATTGTAACCAATTCCTATTAATTATAAATAAACTATGCATAATATGGCTGTTAAATTGAAGATATTATTTGTAGAAGATGTCAAGACCGATGTGGAATTGATCTGGCGCGAAATGGAAAAGAATAAAATCTCTTTTTCAAAATTGCTTGTTGACAACAGGGAGGATTATCTTGAAAGCATAAAAACCTTTGAGCCTGATTTGATTATTTCCGATTATTCTCTTCCACGTTTTGACGGAATGGCTGCCCTTCTCCTTCGAAATGAACTTGCTCCATTAATCCCTTTCATCCTTGTAACAGGATCGGTAAATGAGGAAGTTGCTGTCGAATGCATGAAAACCGGAGCTGATGATTATGTTCTTAAAAGTAATCTCAACCGCCTCGGACCGGCTGTACTTAATTCAATAAGAAAAGTCAAATTACTGAAAGAGAAAAAAGCCGCTGAAGAAGAATTGCAAAAGAGCGAAATGATGCTGCAAAAGGCACAGGCCATTGCACACGTTGGTAACTGGGAACTTGATCTTTCCTTAAAAACGATGTGGAATTCTGATGAGGCGTTAAGGATATGCGGTTTAGTCCAGGAAAATCACAAAATTTCGTACGAGTATGCTAAAAAAATTCCGCTCCTGGAATACCGTGCCATGCTTGATGAAGCTCTGGACCGTTTGTTAAAATATAATGAACCTTATAATATAGAGTTTAAGATAAAGCGTGAAAACGACGGAGCCATAAGATCTGTACATTCAAAAGCTGAATTGATAATTGAACCGGATGGTGGACAGGTGAAAGTAATTGGCGTTCTTCAGGATATCACTGACCGCAAAAAGATAGAAAAAGCGTTGCATGAAAGCGAAGAACTGTATCGCAATATTTTTGAAAATGTTCAGGACCTTTATTATGAGACATCATTCGACGGAACGATAATTAATCTCAGTCCTTCAATCAGTTTTCTGTCTCAGGAACAATATAGCAGAGAAGATCTGATAGGTAAATCGATGTTCGAATTTTATGATGATCCTGAAGCGAGGTATAAACTTCTGGCAGAATTGAAAGAACGAGGTTATTTAAATGATTATGAAATTACCCTGAAGAATCGCGATGGTTCCCTAATCCCGTGTTCTCTTACTTCAAAGATCATTTATGATATTCAGGGGCGGCCTGAAAAGATAGTTGGAAGCATGCGCGATATAACAGCACGTAAGAAGGCTGAAGAAGCAATCGATCAGGAACGAAGAATGCTGCGTACGTTAATAGATAACCTTCCTGATCCGATTTATGTCCTGGATAAAGAATGCAGAAAAGTCATTGCCAACAAAGCTGATGTAGAGAATATTGGATGTGCGAATGAGACTGAGGTTCTTGGGAAGACTGATATTGAATTGTTCCCCGGTAAGATTGGAGAACGTGGGTACAATGACAACAGGAAAATTATAAAAACAGGTAAGCCCATATTTGACCTTGAAGAAGAATTTATTAGTGGAAAGGGTGTAAAACGCTGGTTACAGACAACAAAGATCCCGTTGCTGGATAAAGATGGAAATATTAGCGGTCTGGTGGGTATAGGCCATGATATAACTGAAAGGAAACAGATTATAGAAGAATTGATCAGGGCAAAAGAAAAGGCTGAAGAAAGCGACAAACTGAAAACTGCATTTTTACACAATATTTCACATGAAATAAGAACTCCGATGAATGCAATTGTAGGGTTTTCAGCGCTGCTGGGAGAACCTGATATTGATGATCTGGCCCGTAAATCGTATATAGAAGTGATTATGCAAAGCAGTAACCATCTGCTTTCAATTATTACCGATATTGTAGATATTTCAAATATCGAAGCCAATCTTGTCAAAACTTATAAGAATGATATTAATGTAAACAACTCATTAAAATCATTATGCAATCAGTTCATGCCAAAAGCTTCTGAAAAGAAAATTACTCTGATATGCGAGACAGGGTTAGAAGATTCAGATGCTTTGATAGTGACTGACAGTACTAAACTGAACCAGATACTTTCAAACCTGGTAAGCAATGCACTAAAGTTCACTAATTCAGGGCAGGTTAAGATCTGGTACAGGCTTAAAGATAATTTTCTTGAATTCTGCGTTTCGGATTCAGGCATTGGAATCTCACCTGAGCACCATGCAAGAATCTTTGACCGGTTTTACCAGATACAAAATGGCATGGAAAGACTCTATGAAGGAACCGGACTCGGGCTGGCAATTTCAAAAGCTTATGTGGAACATTTAGGCGGAAAGATATGGCTCTTATCGGAACAGGGAAAAGGAACATCATTCTTCTTTACAATTCCGTATGAAAAACAAGTGGAAAAGGCCATTCCGGCCGAGGAGAAGAAAGCTCCGGATGGTTTTGTGTTTCCGGTTAAGAAGGTAATTCTTGTTGCAGAAGATGTTGAAAGCAATTATAAACTGATCAAATACTTTCTTTCAGGATCCAACGCGGAAGTACTGCACGCGTATAATGGAAAGGAAGCTGTTGAAAAATGTCTTTCTACAAGTAATATTGACCTGATTTTAATGGATATAAAAATGCCGGTGATGGATGGCTACACCGCTGTAAAACTTATACGTGAAAAAAACACTGCAATTCCGATAATTGCCCAGACAGCATATGCCGATGACAGGGAGAAAGCAATTGAATGCGGCTGCTCAGGTTTTATCTCAAAGCCATTTGACAGAAAGGGTCTTTTTAAAGTTCTGAGTGAGTTTATATGATCAGTGAATTGGTTGATTACTCTTGCTTTTTGTTAATTTTGTTTCCGGAGAAAATTTCTTCGTTATGAGAAAAATAACGGTAATTATTATGGTACTGATAAGTTTCTTTGGCTTTATGGGAAGCAAAACCGATCCTGACCCCTCAACATGGAGCAATAAAAAAATTGATGCATGGTTTGCAAAAAGAGAATGGTCAGGTGGATGGACTGTGACTCCCGATGCATCCATAGACAAAAGAAAGCTTGTAATCTCTTATTATAAAAACAAAGCACGATGGGAAAAGGCATTTGATTTTTTGAAAAATACTGATTTAATAAAGTTAGATCTTAAACGATATGATATTGATGGCGATAACCTGTTTGCAACAGTAAGTGAGTATATAAGCAAAAATGAAGAGACAACAAATTTTGAGGCTCACAGGAAATATATCGATATCCAGTATGTGATCAGCGGAAAGGAGGTGATGAACATTGCTCCATTAACATCAGTTAAAGAAGTTCTTACACCATATGATGCTGCAAAGGATATTGAATTTGTGACGGTTGCCAAAATAGTAAATTATAAAGCCTCCCCATTAAATTTCTTTATCTTCTTCCCTGGCGATGCTCATCGTCCGGGATTGAAGGATGGTGTGAACGCTAGGGTGAAAAAAGTAGTGATAAAATTGAAGGCAGACTAGAAAATAATACTGGGTTTCAGATTCTGGGTATAAGTCATTTAACCCAGTACCGAAAACCCAGTACCTAGTACCTTTGAAAAGAGAGATTACCTCGAATTAAAGTATATGTTTATTGCTATATAATCCACAATATTTTCAGCAAAGTACATATCGTAAAGAGAAGTAAACAAAGTTTTCAGTTGTGTAATTGCAGGATCGATCAAGGTGCTTAGTTTTTCAGTTGTTCCATCATCAAAAGTAAGCAGGATATCCCTTCTGCTGAAGATGGTACCTGTGGAGTCGGGGCTGTCGGTGATTTTTGCTCCGGCTGTTTTCTGAAGCACACCATTCTGGAACACCTGGATAGAATCGATTCCAAATCCTCTCTTGATTTCAACATTTCCTATAACTAAATCATACTGTCTTTCATGTTTGCGGAAACCGGTCCCAATATAAAGAGTTGTCTCTTTCAAGAGCGGACTACTATTTTGGAGAAATGCATATGACATTTTAGATGTATCACCTGTTTGCCATGCGGTAGATATAGTGTACCCGCCAGGGAATGTATACTGAGAAGAATTTGACTGATCATTATATGAGTTTGAAGACTCTGAAATATCAAAACTTCCTAAATCCACCGAACTGAGTGTAAGACCTGCAGTAAGTTTGTAATCAAGATTGTTCCGCGAGTTATAATATAGATGATAATCTGAAGCAGTAATTGTGAAATCGTTTACCAGAACGGAATCTGACTTAGCAAAACTGTGGAGATACCTTGGACTGAAGATAAGCTTCTGCGGTAAATTGATTATCATCTGATTACTAGTTCCGGTCTTTTTAAATAGCCTGAAGGGATAAAAAATGTTATGATGCAGAAGAATTGTGTCAGGCTGATAGTCGTAAATTCCAGCTACGAGACCGAGAGTAATACTATCTTTAAAAGAAGTCGTCACAGCTACATCTTTTGCAGCGGAAGCAGCATCCAGGGATAGAACCTGATAGCCTTTAGTCGTTGAAATTTTATTAATTGCTGAATTAATAGCAGCTGCATTCTGCTCAATTGACTGTTTCAGTCCCTGAGATAGTGTTTGTGTTTGATTATCAACTTTGGAACAACTCCAGCCAAGCAACCCAAAAACCATACCAATTACCATAATGTTCCTTTTCATAACTTTAAGTATTAATTTGACTTATATTAAATTCAATAAAAAACCTCAAAGAATGTACCAGACTTCATCATAGAACATCAGATTTAACGACATGTTCAATCTGCCTTTTATTAAAACAATATTCTTTCGTAAAACGAATATTTCTCAGACATAGTATGTGTATTTTGTATTTTTATAGCACTTATTTCAATGCAAAAAAGTTACATCACCAATTTTATTAAAATAAGTTCCATCGGCATATCGTCCAACTGCTTTCCACACATATACTCCCTGAAGAGCCAGCTTTGAATTTCCAAAATACCCATCCCATCCCTTTTGCAGGTCGGAGCTTTCATAAAGCAAAACGCCCCAACGATTGAATATCTGTAATTTATATTCTATCACATTGGTGAAAAACGGCCGGAAAGTGTTATCATCTAATTGATTCTCATTCCAGTATCCACCGGTTGGCCCTGACTCATTCCACTTGAATGCGTTCGGAAATCTTATTGCACCTGCTTTATAGTCTACAACAACGGGAGATTTGTACATTGCTGAATCTGTGCATCCGTCTTTTGAAGTCACTATTAATGTAATCTTATATACTCCTTCAGATTCATATTTATGCCATGGACTTTCTTCGACAGATGTGTCCCCATCTCCGAAATTCCAAAGCCAGGATACTCCATCATACGAGAAATTTGTAAAGACTACTACCTGCGAATTACTAATGACTTCAGTAGGATAAACATTGAAAACTGCTGTTGGCTTCTGGTAAACTGTTATCAATCCGTTATGAGATGATTGTCCTGCAATATTCGTAACTGTCAGTTTTACTATATAACTTCCCGGAATATTATAGGTGTGAGATGGATTTTGTTCTGAAGAGAATGTCTGGTCTCCAAAATCCCACAAATATGTTTCCGCGTTTTCACTCAAATTCCGGAATTTGACAATGAGAGGGGAACACCCGACAGTATCGGGCTCAAAAGAAGCTACAGGTTCCGGAGGCATAATAACTTTTATATGAATAGTATCTGATCCCTGACAACCGAATTTATCAGGTAAGGTCAGATAATTGATAATATGAATTCCCAGACCCGCGGAATCGGGTTCGAACATATTGCCGGCCACTCCATCGCCACTCCATGTACCTCCTGGCGGGGACGCATTCAGTTCAACGGGAGTATTATTAATATAAAGTGTTCCGACGGGAGTGATATTGACTACGAGAGACGGAACAACGGTAATAGTTATCTGATCGGTTGCGTTGCAACCATTAGAATCCGTGATATCGTATCTGACTGTATGATTTCCAACTCCTGCTGACCCTGGATCGAATGAATCATCTGTGACACCATCCCCTGACCAGGTTCCTCCCGGATCATGAGCCCTTAAAGTAACTGGTGCACTGTCAATGCACAGAGTATCAACAGGTGTTATCGTGGGATCAGGATCCGGCACGATTAATATTATTGCAGTAGTAGTTACAGGGGGATGGTCACCGTTTACGGGGTCTGAAGGAGGTCCAGGAATATTCGGATCATCATACGGGTTACAATAATTCCAGTTTCGTAATGTCACCTGAAAATACTGACCAATCAGCTTATCATTTGCTACATTTATCATATCTGAAAATACTCCTGATCCGGTAACTGGTCCGGGAAGAGTGATTATTGGTCCTGAAAAGGGAAAAGACCTCGGCGTTCCATTAATAGTTACAGGAAGACCGGTCATAGTAATGTCGGTTCCATAAATCCACTGAACCCATCTCGTATAGAGATTTGGCACATCCTGTTCCTGCGGAGGCACACAATTGAACTGAGTCAGATCCTGAAACCTTACATTGGCGCTATTGCCCACACAAACCGGGTATACTGTGGGATTAATATGCATATGGCCCCCATTGTGATCATCGTTGTCCCATACGGTAACTATTTGTTCCTGAGTTGATGAAGTGCATAAAACTCCATTAACTACCAGTGTCGCTTTTGGCCTGTAATTGCATTTATCCCCGGTAGAAACATAGACGTGATTTGCAGTAGTCTGAAAGGCTCCGGCCCCGATACTCACGGCATTTTCAGTATCTGTTGAACCGTCGTCCCAGTCATAGCTGATCTGAACGCTGGTTCCGGCATTATTAACTCCTGTATAACTCACTTTCCAATTAACTGATAAGGGAGAACATAATCTGTCGGGGACAATACTATTGGCTTTTGACACAATATTACAATCCTGCCCATGAGCACATAATGGGATTAAGATTAGAAATAATGAAATTAAGAAAACTCTCATTTTTATTCTTATCCGATAAAATTGAATTTAATTCAATTCACTCGTACATCGCTTTCGGAATATTATACGATTATCTGCTGCTCAATGTTGCATAATAAGGCAGATATTCTATATGCTAAGACGCATCCGCCAACTGTGTAGCACTTCAGAATTACGGTAACAAATAATCAATTCTTTTATGTTTAAACCCCCTTTCTTATTTCCCCCAAGGGGGAAAGGTCCACCGCGGCAGACAGGCTCCTTCTCTAAAATTGCCTACCAGGCAATTGCTTAACGTTCGGCCCCTTCCCCCGTGGGGGAAGGCTGGGAAGGGGGTAGAATAATTAAAAAGATAGCATTAAAGATAAAAATAGGAATAATTAAAACTGTTACATGAATTGTGAAGAATTACACAACTGGCGGATCACCAAGATTATTTCACTTTGAGTATTCAATCTTCATATTATAATCCCATTTATCGAAATAGAGGTTTCCTCCTTTCCATTCAACCTCTCCTCTCTGAAAATCGTATGGTTCACTTCTCATGAATTGTTTTTCAGGATGAAGAGGTCCGGCAACCCCATCATTCAAAATAAGCCTGTAAGAATCGATTCCTGAAAGATAGAAATATCTGATTACGGGATTCTCCGAATTCACAAGATCATAGGAAACATCGACCGGTACCCAGCCTGCGCCTTCATAATAAACCTCACACCAGTCGTGCAGGTTTTCGTTGTCAGGTGGCATCATCCATCCGCTCTGCCACCTGGCCGGGATCCCTTTATATCTCAGCATAGAAATGAATAAGAAAGTCTGCATGCCACAGTCGCCTCTCCTGTTTTGAATTACATATTCCGGTATATTTGGAATGATAGAATATTCAAGAGCGCCTGCCCAGGGTATATTATTTTTAAACCAGAAATAGATCTTTCTTACAATTGATGCAGGATTGTCATCATTGCCGGTAATACTGTCTGCAAGTTGTTTGACATTATCGGTGAAGCAAATATGCGGAAGCTGCTCCGAGGTATATTTCTGATAATTAGTTGAAGCTTTATCATAAGGCAGTATTTTTATTCCCGGTATATTAAAATACTGGGCATCTGACACATAAGAAAAGGAGATCTGAAAAATAGTCGGTACTCCTTTTTTCGAGACAGCTTCCATGTAGAGTGTACTGTGAATAGCCGTATCAGGAGAAATAGTATATTCCGGATTTGATGTACTTAGAAGCTTTATCTCGCTTTGCCGCGGTTGTCCGGCTTTCGGCCAGGGCAACCAGCAACGGATTTTCTCACCGTCAGGGATAACATCGGGGTGAATAGTTATAGTGTACATTATTTTCATGCTTACCGGCACAACAGGATTGCTTTGATTATCTGTAGATTTTAAGACCTGTCCGGTATGCTTCAACCGGAATATTGCCTCCGGATCGTTTTGTGTTTCCCTGAGACTTTTATCTTTTTGCTCATGGAATTTTTTAATCAGCATAAGATTTGATGCGGCCCTTTTAAAATATTTTTTTTCACCGTCGATCATTCTATATTCCAGCCAGCCTTCTTTTTCCCAGGCTGCCATTTCCTTGGCAGAAACCGGGCCGTATAGCTTTTCAATCTGACCGATAACCTGTTTTTCAGTCACCGGAAAGTCAATACCGGTTCTTTCAGCAATTTGTCCGAGGGAGTCCGCTATGTGAAGTATATCCTTGTTTTCGCCACTGATTTTTTTTAAGGAATCGACGATCTGGGTCACCATATTTAAATTTCCGAAATCAAGGTTTTCCTGGATATCCTCCAGTACCTGACTGAAATCAGAAGCTGTCCTGCAGCCAGATAATATTATAAGAAGCCCGGTGATGAGTATTCTGATTTTTTTCATACATGATAGTTTTTCATATAATCAAAGTTAATTAAACTTTGGATTGTAGAGCATTTTTTCTCTCTGGCTCTCTGTGGTCACTCTGTGGTCCTCTGTGGAACTTAAAATTAAGAACTTACACAGAGTTACACCGAGAAACACAGAGTTTCACAGAGAAATTTCTGGCAATAATAATCTGTTATCTCGGGTTAAGATATTTTTTAATATGTGATTATTCCCTGGTAATTTATAAATTTAACCATCCATTTTTCAAAGTAATCTAATACTTCAAATATGAAAAAACAAAAAAGCTCTGTAGTACTTACCGCCCTGATTGTAGCTCTTGGCGGTTTTTTAATGGGATTCGACGCTTCCGTTATTTCCGGAGTAATAAAATTTATTGAACCAGAATTCAATCTGACTAAGATTGAGCTGGGATGGGCAGTTGCTTCACTTTCCCTGGCAGCTACTGCAGGAATGATATTTGCCGGTCCATTAAGTGACAGGTTTGGCAGAACAATTGTCCTGAAGGCGTCAGCACTGCTTTATGCATTTTCAGCATTTCTTGCAGCAATAGCACCTTCATTCATTATATTAGTAACGGCACGGATGCTTGCAGGCCTTGGGGTGGGCGCTTCTTTAATACTTGCTCCAATGTATATTGCTGAGATTTCACCCTCGGATAAGCGCGGGAAATTGGTGTCATTTAATCAGTTAAATATTGTTGTAGGTATATCTGTTGCTTTTTTTACCAATTACCTTATTGTTCATCTTTCAAAATCAGATGCATCGTGGGTTGAATCATTGAAATTAAAGGAATATATATGGAGGTGGATGCTTGGAATTGAATTTTTTCCTGCAACTGTTTACTTCTTCCTTCTGCTTTTTATTCCGCAGAGTCCCAGATGGCTTGTAATGAAAGGAAGATACGATGAGGCTCTTATGATCATGAAGAGGTTTGACGATGATGAAAATGCAGAAAAGATTATTAATGAAATAAAGGATAATGTTTCAAAAGAATCAGCCCCGAAACAAAAGACTCCTGTTAAAGACCTGTTTCTTCCGGCAATGAAGCTTGTTCTGACAATAGGTATTGTGATTGCTGTTCTGCAGCAAATAACAGGTATCAATTCAGTATTCTTTTATGCACCTATGATCTTCGAACAATCAGGAATTGGAACTGATGCTGCATTTATTCAGGCCATCCTGGTTGGTCTTACAAATGTTTTGTTTACTGTTGTGGCTATGGTATTGATAGACAGACTTGGAAGAAAGCCGCTTCTTATTGCAGGTATCTCCTTCATTACCATCAGTATGTTTCTGCTTGCCTATGGTTTTAATTCTGCAAAATATCAACTTACAGACGCATCAGCTTCAAAACTGCCTGTCGAAATAAACAAGGTTCAGCTTGCTCCTGTAATGAACAAAATCTATAAAACTGATACTGAGTTTAAAAATGTCATTAAGACGACGATGGGAGAAGATATTGAAAAGAAGTATGAATCTGAGTTTATTTCAGCGTCAATAACTATGAATCCGACTCTCATACTAATTGGAATACTTGGATTTGTCGCTGCATTTGCAGTATCTCTCGGACCCGTAATGTGGGTTTTATTCTCTGAACTGTTCCCCAATGCAATAAGAGGTACGGCGATCTCATTTGTAGGGTTTATCAATTCAGCAATAAGCTTCCTGGTTCAGCTTGTTTTCCCATGGGAATTAGCTACACTGGGAAGTAGTGGAACATTTTTGCTTTATGGAATATTTGCTCTGATCGGTCTTGCTTTTATCTGGAAATTATTACCTGAAACCAAAGGAAGATCTCTTGAAGAGCTGGAAGCAATCCTTGTAAAAAAGAATTAGTAAACAGACTAAATCAAAGTTGCATGTTAAAGAGAAAAGAGAGAATTAAAATCCTTTTCACGAAAGTTTTAATTTAAAGTTTAATCCTTAAATCAATGATTATGAGTTCACTTATCAGAATAAAAATTGTTGCAGCATTCACTTTGATCTTTATGTTGACTGTGAATTGTACTTCCAATCAAAGTAATAAGAAAAATCAGGATAACATCAGCAAGTCTGATTCGTGTTCCATTACTGTAAAGGCCGGGGATTATGTAAATTCAAATTCTACCGGGATTGTAAAATTCAATGAAAAAAATAAGGGCTATATAAGAACCAGCAAAGGCGGCTGGCTTGAATACAAAGTTCGGATTCCTGAAACTGGCCGGTATAAAATCCTTTTATATGGAACTGCCTCAGATTCATCAGAAATAGCATGCTGGATTGAAGATTATGTTGACAATAAAGATGGAAGGACATATAATATAACCGGGAATATGATGCTAAAGAAAGCTTCCCTGGGTGGAATTGACAATATGATTGAGAAGGATGGATCGCCGCTGGATTCAGGTCTGCACGTTATACGTCTGCATTATGACACTGGTGCGGTTGTATTTGATAAGATCTGCTTTGAGTTGATCAGGAAGCATAAAAGCTCACCGGTAATCTTGAAACAAAAAACCTCAGGGAAAGAGTGGAAGCTGGTTTGGAGCGATGAATTTAACGGTACTGGTTTGCCCGATTCGTCAAAATGGGCATTTGATATAGGAAACTGGGGCTGGGGAAATAACGAATTGGAGTATTACACTGTAAACAGATTGGAAAATGCCAGACAGGAAGGTGGCAACCTGATAATTGAGGCAAGAAAGGATGACGGAGTTTACCCATGGAGTTCTGCCCGGCTGACAACCCGTGGCAAAGAGAGTTTTCTGTATGGCAAAATCGAATTCAGGGCAAAAGTGCCTTCAGGAAGAGGAACATGGTCAGCAGGCTGGCTGCTGGGTGATGAATACAGGGATGAAATGTCGTGGCCATACTGTGGAGAGATTGACGTTCTGGAAAATGTCGGTTATGAGATGGACCCGAAAACAGGGAACGGAAAAACACATGCATCAGTGCATTGCGGCGCATACTATTTTAAGCTCGGTAACCAACCCACTTCAATCGTTGATGTCGAAAACATGAATAATGAATTCCATATCTATTCTATTGAATGGCTTAATGGAAGTATTACTATTTTAATTGATGGCAAGAAATATTTTGAATATCATGATACATCAAATAATCTGACCTGGCCGTTCAATAAACCACAAAACCTGATTCTTAACCTTGCCATGGGCGGAGGATGGGGAGGAGCAAAAGGAGTAGACCCTGAGATGAAATCAGCTGAGTTTATTCTTGATTATGTGAGAGTTTATGAACTCAATTAAAAAAAAGAAGTATTACAATTATGTCAGAAAAATCAGAAAGGGATATTCTTCTCGGCAAAAATATCCTTCATAATGAAAAGGGTAGTTTATCCGGCGGGTTTGTTAAAATTGACGGAGAGACTTTTTACAAGATTGGCGGATACAACGAGATGGATCCGTTTTTTATTACTATCGTCAGTAACTCTGACCACTGGATGTTCCTTTCTAGTAACGGAGGGATAACCGCCGGCAGAAAAAATCCTGATAATGCCCTATTCCCATATTATACCGTTGACAAAATTCAGGATTCAGGTGAAATCACCGGAAGCAAATCGATCTTTCTTGTTACCAGGGGAAAGAATACCTTCCTTTGGGAACCATTTTCAGACAGATACACCGGTGTTTACAAAATTCAAAGGAATTTATATAAAAGTGTTTACGGGAATAAAATCATCTTTGAAGAGATAAATCACAAGCTAATGTTAACTTTCTCATATTGCTGGATGAACAGTGAAAGATTCGGTATTATAAGAAAGTCGGTATTAACCAATTCCGGGGAAACTGCCTGTCGTATTTCAATACTTGACGGGATACAGAATATTTTGCCGGCTGGTCTTACCAGAACTCTCCAGCTCTCGTTGAGCAGTCTGGTCGATGCATATAAGAAGAATGAGTTGTTATTGAATACCAAAATTGCCCTCTTCATGCTGAGTTCAATACTTGTTGACAGGGCTGAACCCAGCGAAGCGTTAACTGCAAATGTGGTATGGTCAGAAGGTTTCACGAATGCAAAAATACTTTTATCAGCACGCCATATTGAAAATTTCAGAAAGGGGTATCAGGTTAAAGCAGATACAGATGTAAGGGCAGATAGGGGAGCCTATTTAATAAATGCAGATATTAATCTGGAAGCCGGCACGGAGAAGACCTGGTATATAATTGCTGATGTGAATAAAGATGCAGGACAGATTGCCTCCCTGAACCATCTTCTAAAAGGAAATGACAATATTGCCGAACTCCTGAAAAAAGATGTAGCAGAATGTACAAATGACCTGATTAACATAATTGCCGCTGCTGACGGTTTACAGCTTACGGAAGATAAACTGAGCATAAACAGGCATTTGTCAAATGTTTTCTTCAATGTTATGCGGGGCGGTATTTTTGATAATAATTATTGGATATCAAAAGATGACCTGACTGATTTTATTAAAGGAGCCAATTCTGGTGTTTATTTAAGAAGAAGATCCTTTCTTGAATCTATTGATAATCATATTAGTTTACAGACTTTGCTTGAAAAAGCTGCTTTGGAAAATGATTCACAGCTAATAAGACTCTGCTATGAGTATCTGCCACTTGCATTGAGCAGAAGGCACGGAGACCCTTCCCGTCCCTGGAATATATTCTCTATTGAATTAAAAAAAGAAGATGGCTCAAAAAGCCTGAATTATCAGGGCAACTGGAGAGATATCTTTCAGAATTGGGAGGCTCTTGCATTATCTTTTCCATCCTATGTTGAAAGCATGATAAGTAAATTCTTAAATGCTTCGACAGCAGATGGATATAATCCATATCGCATAACACGGGGAGGAATTGACTGGGAGTCACCAGACCCTCATGATCCATGGGCGGGCATAGGGTACTGGGGAGATCACCAGGTAATTTATTTGCTGAAGTTGCTTGAGATTTCAAAAAAATTCCATCCCGGCAGACTGAATAAAATGCTTTCAGAAAATATATTTGCCTATGCGGATGTACCATACAGGATCAAACCATATAAAGATCTAGTAAAAAACCCGTTTGAAACGATTGACTTTGATTATCAGGCTGATAAGGCAGCGCTCGGCAGAGTAGCATCAGTCGGAAGCGATGGAAGGCTTATTAAGGACAGTAATGATGAGATTAAACTTGTCAACTTCACTGAAAAGATCCTGGTGAGCATTCTCACTAAACTCTCAAATTTTATACCTGAGGCAGGAATATGGATGAACACTCAGCGTCCTGAATGGAACGATGCAAATAATGCACTTGTCGGCTTTGGTTCTTCGATGGTTACATTGTGCTATCTGAGAAGGCTCCAATATTTTTTAAGGGACCTGTTCATAGAAAATCCGGATAGAGAGTTCGAAGTCTCAGAGGAGGTTCTCTCATTTTTCAAATCGATAAATGATACTTTCATTCAGTACGAACCATTCTTAGGAGTAGAATTTTCTGACAAAGAACGGAAATCAATTATTGATGCCCTTGGTACAGCCGGCAGCAACTACCGGGAAAAACTTTATAAAGATGGTTTCTCGGAAATTAAAAATTTTATTGCAGCTAAAGAGCTTGAACAGTTTTTTAACTTAAGCTTGAAATTCATCGATAAATCGATCCGCAGAAATAAAAGCAGTGATAATCTCTATCATTCTTACAACCTGATTTCATTTAAGGACGATGGTGTAACAATTCGCCGTCTTTACGAAATGCTTGAAGGACAGGTGGCTGTATTAGCTTCGGGCATGTTGGATCCCGGCGAGGTCAATGAAGTACTGGATGCATTGAAATGCAGCGCTATGTTTCGCAGAGATCAATACAGCTATATGCTTTATCCCGACAGGCAGCTGCCCCGGTTTACAGAAAAGAATATCATCCCTTCTGATTCGGTTAAAAAATCTAAACTCCTTATAGAATTGATAAGGAACGAGAATAATAGCATACTCTATAAAGATATAGAAGGTCTTTTTCACTTTAACAGCAGCTTCAGGAATGCATCATATCTGAAAAAAGCTCTGGATCAACTGGAGCCTGAATACAAAATTTTGCAGGCCGAAAAAGAGTATATCGTTGATCTTTACGAAAAAGTATTTGACCACCAGTCCTTTACGGGTCGATCAGGAACGTTTTATGGCTATGAAGGACTTGGCTGTATTTACTGGCATATGGTTTCCAAACTGATGCTGGCAGTATGTGAAAACTATTTCACGGCTCTTAAGTCTGAAGCAGGGGATGATCAGTTAGGAAAGATGGTTGAGCATTATTACGATGTGCGTGCCGGAATAGGTTTAAACAAGGAACCGGAAGTTTATGGTGCATTTCCTACTGATGCCTATTCACATACTCCGGGAAACGGAGGTGCAAAGCAGCCAGGAATGACTGGTCAGGTTAAAGAGGATATAATATCCAGGTTCAGCGAACTTGGTGTAATTGTCGAATCGGGTAAGATTTCATTTAATCCGGGACTCCTGCGCCGTTCAGAATTTCTGCGTTCTCCTGATAACTTTCATTACATATCTTCCGGAAATGTTGAAAAGATTATACCTTTAGGAATTGACAGTCTTGCATTTACAATCTGCCAGGTACCGGTAATATACCACATCTCATCAAGGAATTTCATAAGAATCACTACCGAAGAGGGAAATTCTGAAATGGAGGGATTTACCCTAAATGCCGTGACTTGTACTGCGATTTTTGAAAGGAAAGGATATGTCAGTCAGCTCGACGTTTACCTGTCTCCTGCCATTTAGTAAAGCAATTGCACAAGATTTTGATAATTTGTATATATTATCAAATAGTTAACCTTTCTGACGGTTTTCAATTAATTTTGTGCGATGAATCAGATTCACAAGTTTCCCTCCATGGAGGGACTAGTGGTGGGTTAAATAGGGAATTAAAAAAGGGAAAATCGAAATAATATGAAAAAACCAGGATTATTATTATTGCTTATGGCTTCGTTTCTAAAGATTCAGGGTCAGGATGGAAAAATGAATTTATTTATCAATGATCTGATGAATAAAATGACAATTGAAGAAAAAATTGGACAGCTCAATCTTAACAACGCCGGTGGATTTGTTACAGGTTCTTCAGTAAATGAACAAACACCCGGGAAAATTCAGGAGGGTAAGATTGGAGGAATAATTAATGCATCCTCCCTGGCTGTAATGAAAGCTTGTCAGGATATAGCTGTTAAGGAATCACCACATCATATTCCGATCCTCTTTGGTATGGATGTAATTAACGGATTCCAGACAATATTTCCTAATCCATTGGCAATGAGTTGTTCCTGGGATATGGCACTGATTGAAAAAAGTGCCAGGATTGCCGCTCAGGAAGCAACGGCAAATGGCATTTCATGGACATACTCGCCCATGGTCGATATTGCCCGGGATCCGCGCTGGGGAAGAATTGCCGAAGGTGCAGGGGAGGATCCCTGGCTCGGTGCCCAGGTTGCCAGAGCAATGGTGAAAGGATATCAGGGGAACGATCTTTCTCTCAACAATACCATGATGGCCTGTGTAAAACACTTTGCATTATATGGCGCTGCCGAGGCCGGACGAGATTATAATACAGTGGATATGAGTAAAGTAACCATGTATAATGATTATCTTCCTCCTTATAAAGCTGCTGTTGACGCCGGTACAGGCAGTGTAATGACTTCATTCAATCTTGTTGACGGCATTCCTTCATCAGGTAATCACTGGCTGCTTACTGAATTATTGCGGAATCAGTGGGGCTTTAAGGGATTTGTAGTGACCGATTATACAGCAATAAACGAAATGATCAATCATGGAATGGGTGATCTTCAGACAGTTTCAGCACTCGCTCTGAAAGCCGGAACTGATATGGATATGATTGGAGAAGGATTCCTCTCTACTCTGAAAAAATCTCTCGATGAAGGAAAAATAACCGTTGATGATATAAATATTGCATGCAGACGTGTACTTGAGGCAAAATATAAACTTGGATTATTTGATGATCCTTACCGTTACATGAATGAAGAAAGAGCCAAAACAGAAGTGCTTACCCCCGAAAATCTGAAGAGTGCACGGGAGATAGCAACAAGATCGATAGTTCTTCTTAAAAATGATAATCATATTCTTCCGCTAAAAAAATCAGGTACTATAGCGGTCATAGGTCCACTTGGTGACAGCGGGAAAGATGTGAAAGGCTCATGGTCATTTGCCGAAGGAAAGGGTAAGGTATTCTCAGTTGTAGACGGCTTGAAAAATATAGGAGGAAAGTCTGTAAATGTACTTTATGCAAAGGGTTCTGAACTTACTGATAATCCAATTCTTGCAAAAAACGAGACACCGTTTGGAATGGTCGGTAAAAAGCAAACATCAGACTCATCTACTACCTGCCGGGAATTATTGAAAGAGGCACTTTTAACTGCCGATAAAGCGGATGTTATAGTTGCTGTCCTTGGCGAATCCTCCTCCTGGTCCGGCGAAGCTTCAAGTATGAGCGATATTGGAATTCAAAGAGTACAACAGAATCTGCTGAAGGCACTTCTGGCAACCGGAAAACCTCTTGTTCTTGTCCTCATAAATGGTCGTCCGATGACTTTGCCATGGGAGAATGCTCATGTCAGTGCAATACTTGAAGCATGGAAAGGTGGTACTGAAGCCGGAAATGCTATTGCCAACATTCTGTTCGGCGATTATAATCCATCGGGTAAATTAACTACCACATTTCCGGCATCTGTCGGACAAATACCCCTTTATTACAACCATAAGAATACCGGAAGACCAATGGATCCGGATAACAGATTCACTTCAAAATACCTTGACATTTCCAATGATCCGGTATATCCATTTGGCTACGGACTAAGTTATACCACTTTCGAATACAGTGATATTAAATTAAGTACGATACAGCTAAAAGGAGATGAAACTCTTACAGCTTCCGTTACACTTACCAATACCGGAAAAGTGGCTGGAGAAGAGGTGGTTCAGTTATATATTCAGGACCCTGCAGCTTCTATTTCCCGTCCGGTGAAGGAATTAAAAAACTTTAGAAAAGTTATGCTTCAACCGGGAGAAAAGAAAGATATAAATATTGACATAACTACAAATGACCTTAAGTTTTATAACAGTGATCTGCAATACGACTGGGAACCAGGTGAATTTATTATTTACATAGGCTCCAACTCACGCGACGTAAAATCAGCCAAAGTCAATTGGATAAAATAACGAAATGAAGAACAACTCCATCCTCAGCCTTAACCTTAACCTTAACCTCAGGCTCAACCTGCTTTTTATTCCAGTATTTTACCTGGTTCTGTCTTCTTGTGTTCAAAAGTCTCAGGACCCAGTAGATCTGGTAAATCCAAATATCGGGGGAATCAGCCCTCTCCTGGAAACGACTGTTCCGCTTGTGAACCTTCCCAACAGTATGATGCGCATCTATCGTCTCCCGGGTGATTATCAGGCCGAG
>JBEKDR010000072.1:0-35004 GCA_050014255.1 Bacteroidales bacterium
GTCAGATTATAAAAGAACTTGAAGTGCTTTATGATCTTCATTGGCGCGGACCTGTGGTTATTGTAGATGATAACTTTATCGGCGACAAAAAAATAATAAAAGGAACCCTGCTTCCTGCCATGAAAAAATGGATGCAGGTGCATAAATATCCATTTGTTTTTAATGCTGAAACATCTGTTAATCTTGCAGATGATGAAGAACTGATGTTATTAATGGTCGAGACAGGGTTTACCTCTACATTTGTTGGCATAGAAACTCCTGAAGAAAAATCCCTCCGGGATTGTAATAAGAAACAGAATAGTAACAGAGACCTGCTCCAGAGTGTAAAAAAAATGCAAAATGCGGGTCTCCAGGTTTCCGGTGGATTTATTGTTGGTTTTGACAGCGATACTCCGGCTGTATTTCAACGACAAATAGATTTTATTCAGCAAAGTGGAATCGTTTCTGCTATGGTGGGGCTGTTAAACGCTCCAAAAAACACTAAGCTTTACCAACGACTTAAAGCAGAAAACAGGTTAACAACTGAAGCTACCGGAAATAATACCGATTCATCAATGAATTTTGTTCCAAAAATGAACGTACATGAGCTTCTTGAAGGATACAAAAAAATAATTCAGAATATTTATGCAACAAGACCTTATTATATAAGGATACGTCAATTTTTACTGAATTATAAACGGTTTCATGGGAAGCAAACGAAAATTGAATTTTCCCAATTGAGTGCATTTTTCAAATCTGTGATCATAATCGGAATACTTAATAAAGGAAGAGGCGAATACTGGAAGCTTCTGATCTGGACTCTTTTTAAGAGGCCGGGTTTGATAGTGGATGCAATTACATTTACCGTATACGGTTATCACTTTCAAACAGTTTATGGATTAAGAAATAGCTGATAAACTTAACTTGAAACCGGGTTTGGGCCATTTAATTGCAACATAATTTGAATGCCGCACTGCGAATGAAGATGAAAAACAAAATTATTTTCAAGAATCAAAAAAACCAAGGGACCATTCAATCTCCAATTCGCCTCTTAATTATAATAATTTTTTCAATCATTGTCAGCGATATATTGGTTAATATTTTTATAAAGGTTCTTCCATCGATGACACTATGGGGTGAGTTATTGCTCGATTCAATTCTGCTTTCAATTTTTCTGTTCCCTTTCCTGTATTTCTTTGCATTTCGTCCTTTGACATTAAACATCACTGAGCGTAAGCTGGCCGAAGATGCGCTGCGTCAGAGCGAAATGAAACTGAAAACACTTTTTGAGATACTCCCAATCGGAATCTCCATTATTGATAAAGAACGTAATATGGTCTTTGTTAATCCTGCCCTGGAAAGGATTCTGAATATAACTAAAGATGGTTTTATCAGAGGAGATTACAAGAGTCGGAAATACCTCAGACCTGATAGAACGCAGATGCCTGAAGAAGAGTTTGCCAGCGTCCGTGCGTTCAGGGAGCAACGAGCGATTCACGACGTTGAGACCGGAGTCGTGATGGAAAATGGCAATCTAATCTGGACGAATGTTAATGCAGCCCCTGTTGCATTTCCGGATTGGAAAGTGGTTATCATCACTACGGATATTACTGAGCGCAAGCAGGCAGAAGAAGAGGTCAGAAAATCAAAGAAATTGCTGGAGAATCTTCACAAGCATCTTAACGAGATGCTTGAGAGTGAACGTGCCCTGATCTCCAGGGAAATACACGATCAGATCGGTCAGTCACTTACCGCATTAAAGCTTGATCTGAACTGGATGTACAAATATGTTGGTACAAAACCTGAGGTCGTGATGAAACTTGACAACATGATTGAACTCATTTCAAATACAATTAAAGATGTGCAGCGTATCTCATCAGAACTGCGTCCGGGAATTCTGGATGATCTTGGATTAGCTGCTGCCATCGAATGGTATTCCGGCGAATTTGAGGAGAGAACCGGAATCAGATGCAGGTTAAAGCTTGATGATTCAATCTCCGGTAATTCCCAAAATGACCTCGTATTTTTCCGTGTCCTTCAGGAGGCTCTGACAAATATAATCCGGCATGCGAATGCTTCAATTGTCAGTATAAAACTCCATCAATCCAAACAAGGTAGTACCTTGACCATTAAGGATAATGGAATTGGAATGCACCTGGAAAAAGTAGAATCCGGCAACCCTTTAGGATTGATTGGCATGCGTGAACGAATCAGGCAGGTTGGAGGTACATTATATATCTCATCAGGAATAGGACAAGGAACAAAGTTGACTATCTTTATTCCTTCTAAATAAATGATATAGTAATGAATATACTAATTGCCGACGACCACTCGATAGTACGTGAAGGACTAAAACAGTATGTCAAGACTCTCGATGAAGTTAAATTGATTGATGAAGCTGTCGATGGAAATGAGGCCTGGGCAAGGATCAAAAATGGTAGCTATGACCTTGTAATTCTCGATGTTTCAATGCCGGGAATGAGCGGGTTGGATGTACTGCAGAAGATAAAAGAGCAAAATTTAAAAACTCCGGTCCTTATATTGAGCGTACATCCCCAGGAGCAATATGCGATTCGTGCATTTAAACTGGGCGCTTCGGGATATATTTCAAAAGACAATGCTTTCGAAGAGTTAACTCTTGCCATCAAAAAAATTGCATCGGGTGGCAGATATATTGGAAATGCTTTAGCAGAAAAGCTGGTTTTTAACGGATATGATCCCGGTAACAAGTTGCCTCATGAAAAGCTATCTGACAGGGAATTCCAGGTAATGGTGATGCTGGCAAAAGGGAAATCTGTTACAGAAATATCAAAGGAAATTTTTATTTCAGATAAAACTGTCAGCACTTACCGTGCCCGTATCCTTGAAAAAATGGGAATGAAAAAAAATGCTGAACTGACAATTTACGCGATAAAGAATAATCTGATAGAATAACGGCACAAAGGCGCAATGGCTCAACGGAACAGGACCGAGAACGAACATCTCACGACTCAGGGCGCCAGGATATTGCCTGTTTATCTTTCGCTGTGCACCGTATGCCGTGCGTCGTTAGTAGTCCTTCCCCTACACTAAAATCATCCTTCCCCCTATATCCGAACAGGCTAAATCCTTATAAATTAGAGTGTCTGCATTAACTACATTTACTGTTTGGGGGAAACTTTAAAATATAATACGCCCCGGACAGATTAAAAATACCAGTATATGAAAATTGTTCTTGCAGATGATTCCTCTCTGTTGAGAGACAGGATCAAGAGTTTATTGAATAGTATTAATAACGTTTCTGTGGTGGGTGAAGCTGAAAACGGAGTGGAAGCACTGCGACTTATCATGGAAAAGGAACCTGATCTGGCAATTCTTGATATCCGGATGCCGGAAATGAATGGTATAGAAGTTCTTAAAAAAATCAGGGAGATTGGATTACGGACAAAGGTTTGCATACTTACAAATTATCCTTACAAACAATACAGAGAGAAGTGTCTTTCTGCAGGTGCAGAATATTTCTTTGATAAGAATCAGTCAATAGATGAGTTAATGGAAGTAGTCTCTACGCTTGCTAATAAACAGGAGGGAGCATAAAATGAACGAATCTTTTCAGACAGCCACAGATCAAATTGTAGTGTTCACTCTCGATGAACTAATTTATGCTCTTCCATTACATACTGTGATAAGGGTTATCCATGTGATGGAAATAAAACATCTGCCTGAAGCTCCGGAAATTATTTCAGGGATTATTAATGTTCAGGGCCGGATCATCCCGGTTGTTGACATCCGCAAACGTTTCGGATTGGAGACAAAGGAAATTGATCTGGACGACCGTTTTATCATCGCTGATACAGGAAAAAGACAGGTTGCAATTCTGGTTGATACTGTGACAGGCACTAGGGATCTGGAGCCCTGGCAGCAGAAACAGGCTAAAGAAGTTTTGCCATTTGCGGAACACTTAAAAGGAGTAGCAAAAATTGATGACGAACTCATTCTGATTTATAATCTTGAACAGTTTCTCAGTCTAGATGAAGAGAAGAAACTGACTCGGGCTCTGAAAACGAAAAACAAATGAATCGTAAGCTAACAGATATTGAGTTATCCATGGTTTGCGAGGTGATCGCTTCCCGCATGGGATTGCATTTTCCTGTTGAAAGATGGGCTATGCTTAGGCGAAACCTGGTCCCGGCTGCCAGGGAGTTCGGTTTTCAAAACATCGGTGGGTTCATTCAATGGCTTTTATCCGCCACCCTGAACAAGGAGCAGATGGAAATCCTTGCGGCTCATCTTACCATCTCCGAAACCTACTTTTGGCGGGAACCACAGGTTTTTACAGCATTAACAGATTTTATACTTCCGGAATTAATAAAGTCGAAAAAGAAAGGAGAAAGAAGTATCAGGATATGGAGCGCAGGATGTTCCACCGGAGAAGAACCGTACTCCATTGCAATAGCCCTTCATAAAACAATTCCAAAAATAAAAGACTGGAATATTACTATCCTGGCCACTGATATTAACCCGAAGGCACTTGACAAAGCAGAGCATGGGATTTATAGTACATGGTCATTCCGTAATTCTCCAGCATGGTTAAAAAGCTCATATTTTCACCATAAGGAAGACCTTCAGTATGAGATTATTCCTGAAATAAGAAAGATGGTGACTTTTACCTGTCTCAGTCTTGTTGAAATGTCTGCTATCAGCAGTACCAATACAATGGATATCATCTTTTGCAGGAATGTGCTAATGTATTTTACCAAAGAGTGGGTCAATAAAATTTCTCAAAACCTGTTTCATACCCTGTCAGAAGATGGTTGGTTTGTGGTCTCTTCCAGCGAACTCTCATCACAGGTTTTTCCACAGTTTACACCGGTTAATTTCCCCGGTGCAGTTTTGTACCGGAAAGGCAAAGATGGATCCACACACTCATATAATATTCCTTCTGATGAAATACTGGAACCCTTGTCCGACACGGCTTTGCTGACTACCGAAGCATCCACGAAGATGGTTGTGAAGGCGGTTGCGAAAGTGGTTGCGAAAGTGGCTGCTAAGGAGTACCCTCAATCTATTGTGAAGACTCCGGAGGAATCTTATACCGACAAAATATTCTCCATTCGTCTGCTGGCCAATCAGGGTCATCTTGAAGAAGCTCTTTCGATCTGTAATGAGGCAATAGCATCTTATAAACTATCTTCCGGATTATATTTCCTGAGAGCTTCTATTCTTCAGGAGCTGGATAAAAGTTCTGAAGCTATCGCATCGCTCAAACAGGCTATCTATATTGACCCGGAATATATAATGGGACATTTTACACTCGGAAACTTATTTATCAGGCAGGGAAATGCTAAGAATGCAAAACGATATTTTGACAATGTACTTGATTTATCAGGAAGATGTGCAAATGATGACATCCTTCCTGAATCAGAAGGATTATCAGTAAAGTATATCAGGGAAATCATCTTTGCCAACATGCAAACACAACTGACAAAATGAAGAAAGAGATCCGTACCAAACTTAAAAACCGCGCCATTGTCATGGCAAAGGAGCCTGAACAAAAAAGAGCGGCTTCTGCAATTTTAGAGGTAATAGCATTTACGCTTGCAACCGAAACCTATGGCATTGAATCTGCTTTTGTGAGGGAGGTCTATCCGCTGAGAGAATTCACATCGTTACCGGGAGTACCCTCATATATCTTTGGCATTATCAATGTGCGGGGGCAGATCCTTCCTGTCGTTGATCTCAAAAAATTCTTCAACCTTCCGGAAAAAGGATTAGGTGAACTGAACAAAGTGATAATCCTTAACAACGAGCAAATGGAATTTGGCATTCTGGCCGATGTGATTCATGGAACAAAGTCAATAGAAATCGAAGATATCCGGCTCGTTCCTCCTACTGTCTCAGGTATCGGTGAAGAATATCTGAAAGGAGTCACAAAAGAGAGTCTAATCGTATTAAATGCTGTAAAATTATTGTCTGATAAGGACATTGTTGTTAATGAAGTTGTAACTTAAGAATGAACACAGGAAAAATCTGTAATAAAAACTAGTTTTAATGTAAATAAAAGGAGGAACACACCATGTTTAAAAATATGAAAATCAGATTGCGTCTGGCATTGAGCTTCGGCTTAATTCTTGTTTTTATGATTGTCATAATCCTGGTAAATTTAAATCAGATCAGGGTCAGCCATGATAAGCTTACGGAGGTCATAATTATTAACAATGTCCGTATCCAAATAGCCAATAATATGATCGATGCCGCAAGAGAATCGGCCATAGACATTAGGAATATCTTACTTGAAAAATACCAGAATCAGACCAGCGAGAACATACAAAAGATGATAGGTGATCTTACCGGACACAGAAAAACATACCATGAGGAGGCTACCAGGCTCGAAGCGCTATTCCCAAAGGAAGATACAAAAGGATTTGATATGCTCAGTCAGGTGAATGCTAATTCAGATACCGTCCAAAAGCTTCAGGATAAAGTGGTTGAATTAGCCCTGGCAGGCAAGAATAAAGAGGGTACCGATTTTATGTTAAAGTACGCTTACACCAACTTGGCACTCTGGATAAAAAATGTGGACGATCTTATAACCTATAATGAAGATTATAACACTTCTTACTATAATGAGGCAGAAAAGGCTCAGGCCACCGCGCGAGCATTGATGACAATATTTGGAATAATGGCTATAGTAGTGTCGGTAGTGATAGCTTTCTTCCTGACATTAAGTATCACCGGACCATTAAACTTATGCGTACAGGCAGCAGATATGATTGCTTCAAAAGATCTGACCAGAGATCTTTCAACTTTTGAGAAACAGGGGGATGAATTTGGTATCATGATACAATCTTTCAGCAAAATGGGTGAGACGCTTAGAGGACAGATGCAGGCGATTCTGGATGGTGTGAACGTACTTGCAAGCAGTTCCTCTGAAATTCTGGCTTCGACCACACAGATAGCATCCGGCTCTGCTGAAACGGCTGCTGCAATCAGCGAGACCACAACGACAGTTGAAGAAGTCTGTCAGGCTGCTCAGTTATCCAGTCAAAAAGCAAAAAATGTCTCCGACAATGCACAACGTGTTGCTCAGGTCTCTCAGAGCGGACAGAAGGCGGTGGATGAAACTGTGGACGGAATGAACCGTATCCGTGAACAAATGGATGTTATTGCACAAACAGTCGTACGACTGAGCGAACAAACCCAATCCATAGGGGGTATCATCGCCTCCGTGACCGACATTGCCGACCAATCCAATTTACTGGCGGTCAATGCTGCCATAGAAGCGGCAAAGGCCGGTGAACAGGGTAAAGGTTTTGCTGTTGTTGCACAAGAGATCAGGAACCTGGCAGAACAGTCAAAACAATCCACTAATCAGGTGCGCAACATATTGAATGATGTACAAAAAGCGACCAGTGCAGCTGTTCTTGCTACCGAACAGGGGAACAAAATGGTGGAGGCAGGAGTGAAACAGTCGGTACAGGCCGGCGAAGCCATCAGGGTACTGGCCGAAAGCAGCAATGAAGCGGTTCAGGCGACGACACAAATAGTAGCGTCGAGCCAGCAACAGTTAGTAGGGATGGATCAGATCGGAACTGCGATGCAAAATATCAATCAGGCTGGAATGGAGACTGCTGCAAGTATGACCCAGGCCGAAGATTCGGTAAAAAATCTGCATGAGGTCGGACAAAAACTAAAAGAGCTTGTGGAACAATTTAAAATGTAATTGTCGTATATCAGATGGATAAAAAAGATGATGAATTTTTAAAACGGATCCAGGTAACATTCAGGATTGAGGCAGAAGAACATTTGCGCGTCTTCTCAGCGGGTTTGATTGAACTGGAGAAGACCCGGACGAAGAAAAGGATTGCCGAAATTATTGAAACTATGTTCCGCGAAGTCCACAGTCTGAAAGGAGCAGCCCGTTCTGTTGACCAAAAGGAGATAGAATCTGTCTGCCATCCTATGGAAAATCTTTTCTCTGCGCTGAAACGTCATGAGATTACTTTATCTCCAGTGTTGTTCAATATCTTATACAAAGCAGTGGAGAGACTCTCACGGCTTATATCAACAGGAGGTTTAGCGCAATCCTCAGCCGACCGGCAAATCCAAAATGAATTAATCAGTCAATTGAAGGAAACTATTGAAGGATCTAAAAGCTCTACAGACATTAAGAAACCAAAGCATGCTGCTGAAATCCAGCCAATTGAAACCGTAAAAACTTCTGGTCCCGGTACTGAAACTATTCCAAAAAGCTCAATCCCAATTACTATGGAGGTAGTTCGAATACCAATATCCAAATTGGATCCTCTTCTTTTACAGGCAGAAGAGATGATTCAGACAAAAATAGCATTTGATCAGCGGATAAAAGAATTAAAAGAGATAAATACCGGTATTGGTGAGTGGAAAGCTGACTTACCGGATTGGAGAGAACTCCGGTCAGTCATATCTGCCACTCCGTGGAATGAATGGTTTGAAAGTAATAAGTCCCGGCTGAACAAGATGGAAGGAAAACTTGCAGAGCTTACCCGTTTGATGGAACGGGATCAATACAGCCTCGACCGAATGGTAAACGATCACCTCGGGGAGATGAAACAGGTTCTCATGCTTCCTGTCTCATCTCTTGTTGAATCTTTTCCTGTAATGGTCAGAGAAATCTCCCGTGAACAAAACAAAGAAATAGAATTCATCATCCGGGGAGCCGAACTGGAAATTGATAAACGGATTCTTGAAGAATTCAAAGACCCCCTGATCCATCTCATACGCAACAGTATTGATCATGGTATAGGCACGCCTCAGGAACGGATTTTGCAGAATAAACCACCACGTGGAACGATAATCCTTGCCTTTACTGCCCGGGAAAGCGGCATAATTGAAATTACACTATCAGATGATGGTAAAGGTATTGATAAGGACCATGTGCTGAAGGCAGCTATTAAAGCAGGAAATATTTCGGGTGAAACTGCTGAGAAACTGGATCCAAAGGAAATTCTGTCCCTGATCTATCAATCCGGAGTTACCACCAGTTCTATTATCACTGATTTCTCAGGTCGTGGCCTGGGACTCTCTATTGTACGTGAAAAAACAGAAAAACTGGATGGAAGAATATCGGTGGAAACAGAAGTAAACAGAGGGACCACCTTTCATATTCTCCTGCCTATGACGCTTGCAACATTAAGAGGAATCATGGTAAGAATGGATGAATTCATGTTCCTCCTTCCAACAATAAATGTTGAACGGGTGATGAAAGTAGAACCGGCCGAGATCAAAACAGTTGAAAACCATGAAACCATCCGGATTGATGACCGGATTCTTTCATTGGTGGACTTTGGGGAAGTATTAGGATTGGCTGAACATAAACATGCACGTTTGGAGCCAGTACCGGGGAATTCAAACCAAATCCGGATAGTTGTTCTTGTTTCAGGTGAAAACCGTTTAGCTGTTAAAGTAGATGATGTAGTTGGCGAACAACAGGTACTGGTAAAAGGTCTTGGAAAATTGCTGAAGCGTGTGAGAAATATTTCAGGAGCAACGGTACTCGGTTCCGGCAAAGTGATTCCGGTTATTCATGTTGCTGATTTAATGAAATCTGCCATTAAATCTGCAGAAAAAATCAAAGGACAGATCTCTCCGGGAAAAATATCTGAAAAAATTAAGAAAATTCTTGTTGCCGAAGATTCTATCACTGCCAGAACGCTGTTAAAAAATATTCTTGAAACCGCCGGATATAAGGTATCTACCGCTGTTGATGGTACAGATGCATTCACCAGGGCACGCAGCAATGAATTTGATCTCATTGTATCGGATGTTGATATGCCGCGTATGAACGGCTTTGAACTTACTGCAAAGATCAGAAACGATAAGAAACTGAGCGAGCTTCCCGTGGTGCTTGTAACAGCTCTTGAATCGCGTGAAGACCGTGAACACGGTATTGAGGTTGGTGCAGATGCTTATATAATAAAGAGCAGCTTTGACCAGACCAATCTGCTTGAAATCATAAAAAAGTTGATATGATCAAAGTTCTAATTGTTGATGACTCGAAGGTAATACAGGAATTTCTTGCTCACCTGCTTTCTTCTGATCCTGATATTCAGGTAGTGGGTTTTGCCAATTCAGGCTATGAGGCTGTTGAACTCGTCAGAATAAAGAAGCCGGATGTAATAACCATGGATATTCACATGCCAGGGATGGATGGATATGAAGCTACCCGGACAATTATGGAGACTGTTCCGACTCCCATTGTTATTGTGAGCGGAAGTGCAAAGACAAAAGAAATAGCCGAAAAATTCAGATCTCTTGAAGCTGGTGCACTTGCTATGGTCATTCGTCCTCCCGGTTTCGAAGACCCTCAATTCGCAGCTTCACGTAAAGAGATGATTCAGACGGTAAAACTCATGTCGGAAGTCAAAGTTGTAAAACTTTTCCCACGAAGCAGAAAAGAGCAGATAAAACCACCCCGGTTGGTACAAACATTTGAAAATGATCTGAAGCGAATTCAGGTCATTGCGATTGGAGCTTCCACGGGTGGCCCGATGGCCCTACAGATAATACTTTCTAGGTTACCCGGAGATTTGCCGGTACCTGTTCTTATTGTACAACACATTGCCGCCGGATTTGTAAAAGGATTCAAAGAATGGTTATCGGCAACTTCCGGAATTAAACTAAAGATTGCTGAGGACGGGGAACACATATCAGCAGGCATTGGTTATATCGCTCCCGATAATTTTCACATGGGGCTAAGCCGGGGAAGCAAAATCAATTTAAGCAATCAACCACCGGAAAATGGATTAAAACCTTCAGTCAGTTTCCTTTTCCGTTCTATCGCTCAAACCATTGGACCGAATGCTTTGGGAGTCCTGCTTACAGGAATGGGCAAAGACGGAGCTGATGAGTTGAAAGCTATGAAAGATAAAGGAGCCTTCACTATAGTTCAGAACCAGGAAAGTTCTGTTGTATTCGGTATGCCCGGTGAGGCTCTCAGGATCGGAGCGTCCGATCAGGCCTTGCCTCCTGGAAAGATCGCTGAAATTCTTGCAAAATCAGGCTCAAAAAAATAGATTATGAGCAAGAAAACTAAAATTGCAAAAATGGCAGATATCCTGATTGTAGAAGACAGCCCCACGCAGGCTGCTCAGATAAAATATCTGCTTGAAAGTCATCGTTACAAGGTTGAGGTTGCAAGGGATGGACAGCAAGCTTTGCATTGGCTTTCTGAAAATAAACCATCATTGGTAATTTCGGATATCATCATGCCTGAGATGAACGGATTTGAACTCTGTGAAAAAATAAAATCGGATGAGTGTACAGAAGATATTCCTGTGATTTTGTTGACATCACTATCTAATCCGGATGAAGTTATTGAGGGACTTTCGTGCGGGGCAGATAGTTTTATAACCAAACCATACAATAAAGAATATCTTATATCCAATATTGAAAAGATACTTAAAGAAAAATCTACTCCGGAGTCCAAAAGAGATACAAAGGGTATTGAAATTGTTTATGGTGGGAGGAAAAGGTTAATCCGTACAGGACAGCAAAAAGTGGTTAATCTGCTACTCAATATTTACCAGGGAGCAATTCATCAGAATAATGAACTCATTCAGACCCGTGATGAATTGAGACTACTGAATGAAAGGTTAGAGGACCTGGTGGAGGAGAGAACGAAGGAACTAAAAAAGAATGAAGAAAAAATTCTTGCTTTCAACGCTGAACTGGAGCAACGTATTAATGAGCGCACTGCTCAACTCGATGCAGCCAACAGAGCTAAAAGTGAATTCCTTGCCAATATGAGTCATGAGATACGGACTCCAATGAATGCGGTACTTGGCTATGCGGAACTTTTAGGATTCATGCTCGAAGATAAAACTCAGAAGAATTATATTGAATCTATCAAATCAAGCGGGAAAAGTCTTCTGACACTTATAAATGATATTCTTGATCTTTCAAAGATCGAAGCAGGGAAACTGGAGTTGCAGTTTGAATTTGTCAATACTCATTCTTTCTTTTCTGAGTTTGAACAGATCTTCTCATTAAGAACATCTGAAAAAGGATTAAAATTCATTCTGGAAATCTCGTCAGGTACTCCGGCTGGTATTTTTATCGATGATGCAAGGGTACGTCAGATTATCCTTAACCTTATCGGGAATGCCATAAAATTCACCGAAGATGGAAGTGTCAAATTAAAAGTGTATACTGAGAATCCGCAAATCATCAATTATTCCAAAGGCAAAACTGATGAATTCATAGATCTGGTAATTGAGGTGACAGATACCGGCATCGGAATATCAAAAGAGATGCAGGAGGAGATATTTAATCCTTTCGTACAGGTGCAGGGGCAGGATGTAAGAAAATATGGTGGAACAGGTCTTGGCCTGGCAATAACTTACAGGCTTGTTCGCCTTATGAACGGTACGATAGAGATTGAATCTCACCTGAAAAAAGGAAGTTCATTTAAAATAAAAATTCCGGAAATATCTTATCTGAGGGATATTGAAAAAAGAAGTGAGGAAATTCAATTTGATACTGAGGATATTGTATTTGAAAAAGCAACAATCATTGTTGCAGACGATGTAGAGCATAACCGAAAATTTCTGATAGACGCTCTCTCAAAAACAAATATTAAAATAGTTGAAGCAGAAGATGGACTGAAAGCATTTAACCTTGCTAAAAAGATTGTACCAGATCTTATTATTACAGATATCCGTATGCCAAATCTTGATGGTTTCACATTACTGAACAAAATTAAAAGCAATGATACTCTGAAACATATTCCTGTTATCGCATATTCTGCTTCAGTTATGAAAGCTCAGAGGGACCGGATCCGTGACAGTGAATTCACCGGCTTGCTGATAAAACCTGTTCAGATATCAGAATTATTCCTTGAGCTGATGAATAATTTACCCTATAAGTCAACTAAAGCTTCCGGATCTGAACAGCCTCTGTCCATAGCTGATTTCACAAATGAGATATCTGATCTTCAAGGGTTAATTAATTCCCTTGAAACCAGTTTCAAAGATACCTTGAAGACATTTGAAACAAGGCAACCGATTGGTGAAATCAAGGCCTTTGGTAATCAACTGATAGAGTTGGGAAAAGCCCATGGCGCAATTATAATTACAGAGTATGGCAAAAATTTAATCAGTGCTGCAAATAGTTTCAATATCGAAGCAATCCTGAATCTGATAAGTAAATACCCGGTTAACATTGAATTATTAAAAGGTGCAAAAAGTTTAAACACTTAAGAATATGGATACAGCAAGTCCCCCCGGCCCATTTATTTTAATAGTTGATGACAATCCTCAGAATCTGCAGGTTTTAGGCAACCTGTTGCAGGAGGAAAAATACCAGATCGAGTTTGCTGTAAACGGAAAATCGACTCTGGATTGGTTAAAAAACAAGAAATTTGACCTGATTCTGCTCGATATTAACATGCCAGGGATGAATGGATTTGAGGTTTGTAAAAAAATTCGCTCAGATAAAAAAACGTATGAGATACCTATAATTTTCCTCTCCGCTGAGTCAGAGAGGGAAAGTATTCTGAAGGGATTTGAGGTAGGCGCCCAGGATTTTGTCATCAAACCATTTGATAGCCGGGAGCTTCTTGCAAGAGTTAAAACTCAGCTCGATCTTAAATCAAAAACCGAAAAACTTGAAAAAATTAATGAATGGCTGGGAAAGAAAATCGAAAATTGGCTGAAAGTGAGCGTTGTCAAACCAGGCGGTAATAAGACAAATGATTTGGGCAATAAAATGATAGAGTTCGACAAAAATCAAAGTTTTATCCTGAAAGATATTTGCCTTGAGCTCAAAACATCAATAAAAGAGATTGAAAAAATAATCAGGAAGAGTAACGATTCAAATACTAAAAACCAATTTAATGAAATTGTAAAACGGATGGCGGACACAGTGGCAAAACTCGAAAAATTGTAGATGGAAAATATTACTAACATACGAACCCCATTAATATTAATTGTGGATGATAACCCGAAAAATCTTCAGGTTCTTGGAAATTATTTGCAATTAGAAGGTTATCTGGTTGAATTTGCTATAAACGGGGAATCAGCCATGGATTGGATCAGGAAGATAAAATTTGACCTGATCCTTCTTGATATCATGATGCCGGGAATGGATGGTTTCGAAGTGTGTAAAAATATCAAAAATGATCCGTTAAACCAGGAATCCCCTGTGATGTTTCTCACGGCTAAAGTTGATACTGAAAGCATTGTAAATGCATTTGACCTGGGGGCTGTGGATTATGTAATAAAACCCTTTAATCAGAAAGAGTTGATTGCAAGAGTAAAGACACAGATTGAAATTGAAAGGGGCAGGGACGAAATTGCAAAGAATCTGAAAGAGATTGAATTTAAGAATGAACTTATTACCAGCAGCATTCGATATGCTCATACTATTCAGGCAGCAGTTTCGAAAGCATCACTGGCCGGTTCAGATTTTTTCCCGGAGATGTTTTACCTTATCCAGCCAAGGGATATTGTGTTTCATAAAATAAAAAATAAAATATTTGCCAGTGTTTTTGATTGCACGGGACATGGAATTCCCGGTGCATTCATGAGCATGCTTGGAGTCACGCTGTTAAATGAAACGGTAATCAGGGAAAAAATTACTGAACCTGATTTGATTCTTAACCGGCTTAGGGAAAAGATCATTGAGGCATTGGGGCAAAAAGGGAATAACTGGGATGTGAAAGATGGGATGGATGGTTCAATAATCAGTTATGACCTGGCAAACAGAAAACTGGTCTATTCGGGAGCATTAAATCCGGTTTATCTTATTCGTAACAATAAAATAATTGAACTCAGGGGAGATAGAATGACATTATCTTATCAGGCTAATATTTCTGATTTTTCCCGCCAGGAAATACAAACCAAACCAAATGATCTGGTTTATCTTTTTACAGATGGATACGTGGATCAATTTGGCGGAGAAAGAAAGAAAAAATTCCGGTCGGCTCAATTTAAAGAGGTTTTGTTAAGAAATCACAAATATGCTTTGGCGGTTCAGAAAGAAATGCTTCTGAATACTTATCATAACTGGAAAGGTATTGAAGATCAGGTTGACGATATTACTGTAGTTGGATTGAAACTTTAGTTTGCATCATGATACTCTAAAAGAATATACCGCAATGAAAAAGGAAATAAAAATTCCTGCCCAAAAAAGTACTGAAATACTTGTTGTTGAGGACAGTATCACCCAGGCAACACAGATTAAGCATCTGCTGGAAAGTCACCATTATAAAGTGACAGTTGCACATGATGGGAACCAGGCAATAAATTGGCTCTCAAAGCATAAGCCATCTTTGGTTATCTCGGATATCCTGATGCCGGAGATGAATGGTTATGAACTTTGCAAAAAAATCAAATCAAATAAGAATACGGAGGATATTCCTGTGATATTGCTCACCAGGTTATACGATCCGGAGGAAATCATTGAAGGACTTTCTTGTGGGGCAGACAGTTTTATTACCAAACCTTACAATGAAGATCACCTTCTTTCCAATATTGAAAAGGTCATTTCTGATGAAAACGGAACAGATCAAAAAAAAATGCCCTTCGGTGTGCAAATACTTTTCAATGGGGAAAAACGCTTTGTCCAGGCGGAACAGCAAAATGTCATTAAACTGATGCTTAATATTTATGAAGGAGCAATTTATCAAAATGAGAGACTCATTCAAACCCAGGAAGAATTGAGATTATTGAACGAACGTCTTGAATTACTTGTAGAAGAACGAACAGCAGATCTTTCAGAAGAAATTATATTAAGTAATCAGATTGCCAAAGAGCTAAAGGTGAGCGAAGAAAAATGGCGGACACTTGTGACTACAATCCCTGAATACATAGGTCTTGTCGATTGCGAAGGAAAGTTTCGTTTCCTGAACCATTATGCAGAGGGGTTCTCTGAAAAGGATACTATCGGGAAAAACCATCTTGATTTCATTCCCCTTGAATGGAAAGAGTTTTATCAGCAGAAATTTGAAAAATGCATCAGTGCACAAAAAAATCAAATATTTGAATATTCTGCTTATGGTGATAATAATGCAATAAAAACTTATGAAACTTGTCTTCTCCCTATTATCCATAAAGGGAAAGTGTCAAATGTAATGGCAATTGCCAGGGATATTACAGAACACAGGCTTGCAGAGAAAGCATTGCAGGAAAGCGAAGAAAAGTACCGCCATATTTTTGAAAACGTACAGGACGTGTATTATGAGACATCAATCGATGGAACGATCCTTAACCTGAGTCCTTCAATAAGCCTCATGTCGAAGGGACAATATAATCAGTCTGATCTTGTCGGGAAGTCAATGTACGAATTCTACTCCGATCCCGGAGAACGGCAGCTTATTGTGGCAGCATTGAAGGAAAAGGGTAGAGTTCCTGATTTCGAAATCAGACTCAAAAACCGTGATGGCTCATCTGTACCGTGTTCTATTTCAGCTAAAATAAGTTTCAATGCCCAGGGACATCCTGAAAAAATCATCGGCAGCATGCGTGATATTACATTGCGGAAGAAAAATGAAGAAGAACTTATGAAGGCAAAAGAAAAAGCCGAAGAGAGCGATAGGTTGAAAACAGCTTTCCTTCATAATATCTCTCATGAAATCAGGACCCCGATGAATGCTATAGTTGGTTTCTCTGCCTTGCTCGGAGAACCTGGCATCGACACTCAGACACAGCAGTCCCATATTGAAACTATTACACAGAGCAGTAACCACCTGCTGGCAATTATTTCAGATATAATTGATATTTCAAATATCGAGGCAAACATTATAAAAGCTGTAAAAACTCCTATAAATGTTAATAAAACACTTAAAAACATATACAATCAGTTTTTACAAAAAGCCGAAGAGAAGAAAACCGAACTCGCATGCAAATCTGAACTTTCAGATTCCGATGCTCAAATTCTTACTGACGGTACAAAACTAACTCAAATCCTTTCAAACCTGATAAATAATGCTTTGAAGTTCACTTATGAAGGTTCAGTTAATGTCAATTGTAAAAAAACAGATAATTTTCTTGAATTCAGCCTTTCTGATACCGGTATCGGAATTCCGGCCGAACATCATGCAAGAATATTTGATCGTTTTTATCAGGTTGAAAATGCAGTCTCAAGACTATATGAAGGAACCGGACTGGGGCTGGCTATATCAAAAGCTTATGTGGAACTTTTAGGCGGGAATATATGGCTCTCATCAGAACCGGGAAAAGGAACATCATTCTATTTTACAATACCCTATGAAAGACAAACCATGACGGTTGTGCCTGTTATTGAAAAACCGGCAGATAAAGAATTTGTTTTTCCTGAAAAAAAGACAATTCTTGTTGCTGAAGATATTGACAGTAATTTCGACCTGATAACTTATTTTCTTTCCGGAGCAAATATAAAAATAATCCGGGCTTCAAACGGAAAAGAAGCCATTGAACTTTTCAAAGCCGATCAGAGTATCGTGTTGATCCTTATGGATATAAAGATGCCTGAAATTAACGGACTTGAAGCAACGAGGCAGATTAAATTATTAAAAAGGAAAGTTGTAGTTATTGCTCTGACAGCTTATGCTAATTCGGGAGATGAGGAAAGAATACTTGCAGCAGGGTGCGATAGTTATCTGAGCAAACCGGTAAATAAGAAGAGCCTGTTGGAAAAAATGGCTGATTACATTATATTCTGATGAAAAAGTATTATATTTTTTGAAGGTTGCTCGTTGCTCGTTTCCTGCGATTAACTAATTACTCCTTTCTTTTATCTTTTTACTTTCTTCGTCCACCGTAGCTTCAGCGAAGGTGGATTGTCTTTTATCCTTTCCCTTTATACCGTTGCACCGTTGTGCCGTTGCGCCTTTGCGCCCTAATGTGTGAATGATGTAACTTATTTCTATAGTTATGTAAGAGATACCGGAATTAATAACCGCACCTTTGTGTTGTGGACTTTTTTCACTGCTAAGAATTTAAAAATGAAAAAAAGCAAACAACCATTTAAAGAGGGTTTAAATAAAATTAATTACATATCAAAAATGAAAAAAAATGAAAAATTGCAAAATGAGATCCATTTTGCAATAAGTCGGAAACCATTATTGAATATACTTGAACCTGGTGCTTATGCAAGAGTCGGAAGGTACATTAAAATATTCAGTTACCTGGTACTGTTTACAGGAATAGGACTAATCTTCAACTCCTGTATGGGAGGATATATTGCATCAGAACCAGCATACTCAGACTATGCGAGACCACAACGACTAAATGAAAACCAAATCTGGATAGATGGCGGCTGGGGTTGGAACAACCAAACCCATGTGTACGTGCAAAAGACAGGTTACTGGGCCAAACCAAGACAGGGTCAGTCGTATGTAGCAGGGTCGTGGAAGACAACTCAACGTGGAAAATCATGGACCAAGGGTCATTGGCAGAAACAAGCACGACAGACTGACAACCATAGGCAGTAATTGAACTGAAAATCCATAATCCGTACATCAGGCGAACCATTCGTTTAGTATACACTTCTTAGTATTGTGTTTGCCTGCAGGAATGTTGAATATATAAAAATAAGCCAGATACCATTAAGGTTTCTGGCTTCTGGTTTTAATTGCAATCTTTATAAGTCATAAAATATGTGAATCATACAAATTTGATAAGCAATTGTGTAACAATTCTGTTGCCTTAACCATCTACCTTTGTCAAGGATAGTTTAAAAAAATATTATGTCAAATCTTCTTCTTATTGACGGTCTGGTTTTGATTAAAGTATGGGCTCTGGGATTTTTCGTTTTCCATTTTAGCGGGATAATTCATATTCTGCCGGCAATAGCATTCTTTGCTTTTTTTCTAAGGTTTTTTTATAAGAGATCACTGGTACCAAACATATACTAATAAAATTCGGGCAATAAGCCTGGAGTTCTTTTAATTCACTAAGTTCTTTTAATACAATAAGTTCTTTTAATTCAATAATATCAGGTTTTCTGATACTCTTGAATTTATTCGAATTATTTGAGATAATGAAGCTCTACATTAAAAATATGGTATGCAGCCGTTGCAAAACAACAGTTAAAACTGAACTGGACAAATTAGGTATAGTATATGTTTCAATAGAGTTAGGCGAAGTGACTATTAAGAAAAAACTTACGCCAGTGCAACATCATTTGCTGTACCTGGCATTAGAACAATTTGGATTTGAATTGATAAACAACGAGAAGAATTATCTTATTGAGAAATTGAAGAAGGCAATTCTTGATCTTGAGATGTACTCAGACGAAGATTTGAAAACCAGTTATCCGGATTACATTAGTCTGAGAGTAAATGACAGCTTCATTTCCCTGAACACACTCTTTTCAGAGATAGAAGGCATTACTATTGAAAAATATATAATCAAACAAAAAATTGAACTGGTAAAAGAATTACTTGAGCACAACAATCTAAACCTTACCGAAATCGCAGTTAAAATGCATTACAGTAATGTGGCACATTTATCCAGCGAGTTTAAAAGTATTACAGGTCTGACACCTTTACATTTCAGACAACTGAGGCACATCAGTTATAATAATCTGTCGATTAATTGAAAAATATTAAAAGATATACACTACAATGAGTACAAAGCAGCTTGAACACCGAACGAGGTTGAAACCCTTAAAAAAGTCAATCCATAGTAAGAACGAAAGTTCAAAATCGGTTAATGGGACAGTTGGTGTTTCTGCTCACGGCACGCTCTCAGATAAAAAACTTTTAATTCGATTACGTGAGATGGAAGAACTTAATACCAGTTTGGAATTACTGGTCGAACAACGCACAAATAAGCTTATAGATATTGTCTCCACAAATGGGAAATTTCTTTCTATTATAGCACATGATCTGAGAAGCCCATTCAGTTCAATCTTAGGTATTCTGGAATTATTGAAGATGAGTTTGAATGATTTTAATAAAGACCAGATTGAAGAATATATAGACATGGTTTATAATTCAGCTAATAATACGCTGATCCTTCTTGATAACCTTCTGGTATGGGCTGTTTCTCAAAATAAGGAGCATAACTTTAAACCGGTTAAAATTAATCTTTACGAATTGTTACGGGAAGAAATTGAAAATCTCAAAACATTAGCCAGTCAAAAACAAATTGCAATAAGCCACACTATAAAACCCGGATTGAATGTAACAGCAGATCTTCAGATGGTTAAAACAATATTAAGGAATTTGATTAATAATGCTATAAAATATACAAATATCAATGGTGAAATCACAATTAATGCATCCGAACTCAAACAATTTGTTGAAGTAACTGTAAAGGACAACGGAATTGGAATTTCAGCTGATAACAAAAAAAAACTTTTTAAAACAGACACATTTCATTCAACTCCCGGTACTCATGATGAAAAAGGCACCGGATTGGGTTTATTGCTTTGTAAGGAATTTATTGAACTGCACGGGGGAAACATCCGGATAGAGAGCGAAGCAGGAAAAGGAAGCAGATTTGCGTTCACTTTACCACACTATATATAATTAACATCATGATAATATGCGTTTAAAGTCAACCTGTAAATTATGTAACATTAAGCCAGAATTTTGTAACATTTATATATTTGAAAACAATCATTTTTATCACTGTAACATAAAAAACTAAACAATGAAAATTTTGATAATCGGATTTCTTGCATTATTTGGATGGTCAGCATTATCCACCCATTTTTATGTATGCAGGATAAAAGGATTTTGTCATGAACCGGCCACTGCCGTTAGCAATGTGGTCAAGCCTGAAATAGCGATACCTCATGACAGTTTAAGCAAGCCTATAGTAGTTGAACAGAAAGCGGTCCCTGAAAGTATGTTGATCTACTTTGCATTTGATAAATCTGAATTTAATTCCGGAACAATTTCTGACAGGTACCTGAATGAATCAAATAAATATTTGGATCAAAACCTGCAGGCAAAGCTTAGTATAACAGGCCATACTGATGCAATAGGATCCGATGAATACAATCAGGCCCTGGGTTTACGTCGCGCTCAAAGTGTACAGTTATATTTTGAGAGCAAGGGTATACCTGCTAACCGGATAATCGTTGAATCCAGGGGCAAAAAAGAACCTGCTGATAATAATAGTACAACTGCGGGAAGAGCAAATAACAGGAGAACAGTAATAACGATTAAACACTAATATCATGAATACTTTAACAATTCTATTGGCACAGACAAAAAGCGCAGCAACCATTGAAATAATTTTAATGTTGCTTGGTTCAGCAATCATTGCGTATCTGACCTCCTGGCTTTATTATAAGTCCATATACGAAAAGAGGATTAAAGTTATTGAATCAGAAAAGCATGAATTAAATAACCGCATTGTCAACCTTGATGCTGAAATATTCAATCTTAAAAAAAGTCTGGGTGAAAAGGACAAAGAAATGGAACATCTTATTATGGTTCACATTTCAGAACGTAAGCACCTGCTGGACTACAGCGGTTTTGGAACAGCTACAGCGGCTGAAAAGGATGACCTGAAAATGATTAGTGGGATTGGTCCATTTATTGAGGAAAGACTTAATGCATTGGATATTTACACATTCAGACAGATCAGTAAATTCACTCCTCAGGATATTAGTACAATCAATGATGCAATTGAATACTTCTCTGGCAGGATCGAAAGGGATGAATGGGTGGCACAAGCCCGTGAACTTGTTCGTAGTGAAGATTTGAAGATTGAGCTTTTTAAACGCATAAGTGAAAGAAAAGCAAAGATTTACTACGATAGAATAGGAATTGCAAAAAAAGAAGAAGCAGACGATCTGACCATAATCAGCGGAATTGGAGGATGGATTCAGGAAAAACTCAATGCACTTGATATATTTACGTTCCGGCAGATAAGCAATTTTACTAAAGACGATATTGTAACAGTTACCGAAGCAATTGAATATTTCCCCGGCAGAATTGAGAGAGATGAATGGATACTTCAGGCAAGGGAACTTATCCGGATTGCAGGTAAAAAATCTGAACTTCTTAAGCGGATAAGGGACAGAAAGGATAGAATTTATTATGACAGGCTGGGCATTGCCCATAAACATGAGGCTAATAATTTGACCCTGATTGACGGACTTGGTTTGTGGGTAGAGGAACGATTAAACACATTAGGTATATATACTTTCAGTCAGATCAGCAAGCTTACCCATGCTGATATTGAAACTATCACTGAGGTGCTTGAAATAATTCCAGGTCGGATCGAGCAGGATAACTGGGTAGGCCAGGCCCGCGAACTTGCAAAAGACAACATACATGAATCATTAATAATCCCTTAATCAGAATATCAACTATCTATGGTATTTAATAGAGCGAATAAAATATTTAAAATAAATATATAGGTGAAACCAGGCAAGATAAAATCGATATCATCTCTAAAAGATAAATCTTCTGATTCAGATAACAGTTTGTTTCCTATAGTGGGCATTGGCGCTTCAGCCGGCGGGCTGGAGGCAATTGAACAATTCCTGGCAAATGTGCCTGAAAACAGCGGGATGGCATATATTGTAGTTCAACATCTCGATCCTACCCATAAAGGAATGCTTCCTGAGTTGCTTCAGCGGATTTCTAAAATGCAAGTTTATCAGGTAAAGGACCTTATGATTGTAAGACCAAATTGTGTTTACGTAATTCCACCAAATAAAACAATGTCAATATTAAAGGGGGTGCTTCATCTGCATAAGCCTGTAGAGGCCAGAGGACAGCGCCTCCCGATTGATTTTTTCTTATACTCGCTTGCTGAAGACCGGAAAGAACTTGGTGTTGGTCTTATTCTATCGGGAATGGGATCAGATGGCAGTTTAGGTATACGTGCCATAAAAGAAAAAAACGGGATAATTATGGTGCAGGATCCGGGAAGCGCAAAATTCGACAGTATGCCGCGTAATGCTATCGATTCTGTTCCTGTTGATATTGTGGCACCACCAAACGAATTGCCACGCAGGCTCAAAGAATTCCTTAAACATATTCCTGTCCTGAGAACTGAAACGGATATAGAGATTAAAGACAAAAGTTCACTTGAAAAAATTGTTACTCTGCTCCGGACTTATACCGGCAATGATTTTTCATTATATAAAAAAAATACCGTTTACCGTCGTATTGAACGACGCATGATAATACATAAAATTGATAAGATCGCATCCTACGTGCTTTTTTTGAATGAAAATCCTAAAGAAATTGAAATCCTTTTCAGGGAATTATTGATCGGCGTGACTGATTTTTTCAGAGATGAAGTAGTTTGGGAAAAGTTAAAAGAAACTATTTTGCCGGATATTATTACGAAGCTTGAACCCGGCTCAATTCTCAGGGCATGGGTACCGGGTTGTTCAACCGGAGAGGAGGCATACTCATTAGCCATTGTGTTTAAAGAAGCTCTTGAAAAGATCAATCCACACGGAGGATTTTCTTTACAGATATTTGCAACAGATCTTGATAATGAAGCAATTGAGATTGCTAGAAAAGGTGTTTTCCCTGCAAGTATAGCAGAACATGTTTCACCGGAACGACTAAAACGCTTTTTCCTGCAGACTGATGACGGCTATTTCATAAATACAGAAATAAGGGAAAAGGTTGTGTTTGCACAGCACAATATTATTATGCATCCGCCTTTTACGAAAATAGATATCCTCTCATGCCGCAACCTGCTTATTTATATGGAGCCAGCGCTGCAAAAACAGATGATCGGACTGTTCTACTATAGTCTTAACCCTAATGGGATTATGATACTGGGTAGCTCTGAAACTCTGGGAACTCAAAGTCATCTTTTTACCTCTCTCGATCTGAAATGGAAAATATTTAAACGTGCCGTCACTCTCCTGGCTCCTGATTTATTTGATTTTCCTGTTGCATTTTCCAGGTCAAAAGCAATTAACGTTGAAAAAGAGCTCGCCTCCGGATCAATCCAGAATATTCAGACTCTGGCAGATCAGCTATTATTGCAACATTATGCACCGGCAGGAGTCCTCGTAAATGAACAGGGAGATATTATCTATGTCAGCGGACATACAGGAAAATATTTAGAGCCTGCTGTCGGCAAAGCAAATATGAATATTTTTGCTATGTTACGTGAAGGATTGCGGAGTGAATTTCCAATTGCTTTCCGAAAGGCTATATTGAAAAAAGAATCTGTAGTTTTGCGTAATATCAAAGTTGGTACTAATGGAAGCGCTCACACTATAAATATCAGCATTCAATGGATTGATAAGCCGGAAGCCTTAAAAGGCAAGATTATGGTGATCTTTAAGGATTTACAGGATATTTCAGATTCAAAGCTTGCGGCACGAAAGGAAAAAAAATCTTTAGATAATATCAGGCAAATGGAGCTTGAGAAAGAGTTAAAGTATGCCCGTGAAAAGATTCAGGACACTCTTGAAGCTATGCAGTCATCTCAGGAAGAATTGAAATTCACAAACGAGGAATTGCAATCTACTAATGAAGAACTGCAATCTACCAATGAAGAACTTATGAGTTCAAAAGAAGAGATGCAAAGCCTGAATGAAGAACTTCAGACACTTAATGCAGAACTGCAATCAAAAGTAGATGATTTTACGAGAGTGAATAATGATATGAAAAACCTTCTGAACAGCACCGATATCGCTACTCTCTTTCTCGATAAAGATATGAATATCCGGCGGTTTACTATCCAGGCGGTTAAAATATTCAAACTGATAAAAAGTGACATTGGCAGACCTTTTACCGACCTGGTTTCGGACCTTATTTACCCCGATTTATCTGATGATGCCCTCAAAGTCCTTAAGACACTGATATATATAAAAAAACAGATCCCTACTAAAGATGGACGATGGTTTTCCGTTCGTATCATGCCTTACCGCACATTGGACGATAAAGTAGACGGTGTTGTAATAACTTTTTTCAACATCTCAGATCTTAAAGAGGTGGAAGTAAAACTTCATGAAACAGAACAGATGAATAAGCTTCTCCTGAATTCAGCCTCAGATATTATTATTAAATTAGCGACTGATTGGAAAATACTTGAGGTTAATCCGGCTGGAGAAAAATATTTCGGGAAAAACAAGAAGGAAATAGTAAACAAGAATTATATTCAAATGTTTATTCCTGAGCAATCAAGGAAAGGTACAGAGAACGAAATGAATAAAATTTTGAGTGAATCGCAGGATACCAGACTCAAAATGCAGTTAATAACAGCAGGAGGAAAACTAATTGAAACTGATTGGTCCGTAGTAGTACTGCTGGATAATTTAAAAGTGCCCAGTGGAATGATATTATCTATAAAAAAATAAGAACACCATGAATAAAGAAAAAAGAAATTTTACTGATGACCAGATGCTGCGGAGAAATGCAGAAGAATTACTGAAAAAGAAGCAGGATAAATTGGATAAGCTCGTCGTTGAAACTGACGCCATTAAATTGCTTCATGAGCTTCAGGTTCACCAGATAGAATTGGAAATGCAGAATGAAGAGTTGATCCAGGCAAACGAAACAGCAGAAACTGCTCTTAAAAAATACACCATGTTATACGATTTTGCACCCATGGGCTATTTTACCCTCGATGAAGACGGGAATATATGTGAGCTGAACTTTACCGGTGCCGAAATACTTGGTGATAAACGATTCAGCCTGGTGAACAGCAACTTTAAGCTTTTCATCTCAGAAGATTCACAACCAGTGTTTGACAAGTTTTTCAGCAAAATCTATTCCAAAAAGGGCAAAGAATCATGCGAGGTGAAGCTTAGTTATGATGGTAATTCCCTGACCACAGTTTATATGGAAGGTGTGGTTACCGGCGATGACAGGAATTGTCTTCTGTCGATAGTTGATATATCAGGTTTTAGAAAGTAGATCCTGAAGAACAAACTTCGAGTGATTTTTTTGTTAAGACTCATTTACAATAAGTCCGTCTTTAATCTGAAGCACCCTGTCCGACATGGATGCAAGATGACGGTCGTGAGTTACAATTATTATAGTCTGACCAAAAGTATCCCTGAGCTTAAAAAAAAGCTTATGAAGCTCATTTTTATTTTCAGTATCGAGATTCCCGGATGGTTCATCAGCAAGAATGACTGAAGGGTTATTCACGAGCGCCCGGGCAACAGCTACGCGCTGTTGTTCTCCACCACTGAGCTCTGATGGTTTATGTTCGAGCCTTTCGGATAGATTAAGGAAACCAAGAAGCTCGGAGGCCTTTTTTTCAGCTTCAGCTTTACTTTTCCCGGCTATGTAAGCTGGGATACAAACATTTTCAAGAGCCGTGAATTCAGGCAGCAGTTGATGAAACTGAAAGACAAATCCGATATTGTTATTTCGAAAAGCGGCAAGAGTTCTCCCTTTGAGACGGCTTATATCTGAATTGTTATAATAAATTGTTCCTCCATCAGGGTGATCGAGTGTTCCGATTATCTGTAACAGAGTTGTTTTGCCGGCCCCGCTGGCTCCGACTATAGAGACTACCTCTTTATCCAGGATCTCTATATCAATCCCCTTAAGAACCTTAAGGTTTCCGTATGCTTTGGTAATTCCGGTTGTTCTGATCATAATTTCACCTGAGGAGGGAAAAATTAACAAGTTCTTTTTTTCTTTTAACCCCCTTCCCAACCTTCCCCGCCAGCTGGCGGGGGAAGGAGCATTATAACCTTTCCCCCTTGGGGGAAATAAGAAAGGGGGTAACTTAGTATAAACATAACGTATTTTCCCTGCTAATCCTTTACCTCTTTATAATATCCTTTAGAAACGTCGTTTGTTTCTTTCCCGGCATCATCTTTCGGAGCATCAGCCTCTTTGCTTGCATTATCTTTTGAAGCCTCTGCATTTTTCTGAATATTTTCCTTTATCTCATTCGCATCATTACGAATGCTGGAACTCATTTCATTCATACTCTGACGGGCTTCTGACGTAACATCATTCATATCATTCTTAATGGAATCACTAACATCGGTCATATCACTCTTAAGTTTCTCCGAATAAGTAGTCACATCTTTTTTTATAGTATCAGAAACGTCAGTCAGATCCTTTCGAAAATCACTCGTGCTTGTCTCAATCTCTCTCCTTATCTCATCAGTTGCTTTTTTAAAATCGCGCATCCCCTTCCCGATAGTTTTAGCTATATCCGGTAGCTTTTCAGCGCCAAAAAGAAGAAGTGCAACAATGATGATAACAAATATTTCCGGTCCGCTCATAACAATTCTAAATAAATTTTCCTCCCTTATGAAAAGGCAAAGTTAGAAAAGTTTCAGGATATTCCCAGTGATTAAATTTCCATTAAAATAAAATAGGGACATGCCACGGCAGTCCCTATAATTCATTTTATCCTGAATTAAATCCGCATGAAATCTAGACTCTAATTTTTGCTTTGGGTTCTTCTATCATTTCGTTTGGCTTCGGAGATGTGTCGTACATTAAAGCTGTTGCGACGAATACAGATGAATAAACGCCTGTTCCGATCCCGACCAGAAGTGCGAACATGAATCCGCGGATTACAGCACCACCGAATATGAACATCGCAACTATTGTAAGGATTACTGCAAAGGTTGTGTTTATTGTACGGCTAAGCGTTGCGTTCAATGCCATGTTAAGAACTTCCCTGAACGGACGTTTACGGTATAACGGAAGGTACTCTCTGACCCTGTCGAAAACGATTACCGTATCGCTGACAGAGAACCCGATTACAGTAAGGATGGCCGCTATAAATGACTGGTCAATCTCCATTGAAAATGGCATATGGCCCCATAGCAATGAATAAACCCCGAGCACAAGAAGCACATCGTGAAATAACGAAGCTACAGCGCCAAATCCATATTGCCAGTAACGATATCTCATGAAAATGTATAAGAAAATGAGAACGAGTGCAATACCCACTGCGTAGAAAGCATTGATTTTGATATCTGCTGCTACAACCGGACCAACAGTCTCCGAACTTTGCCTGTACTTGCTCATGAAAACTTCTTTTGTCACATCAGCAGGAAGAAAGCTCTTAAGTCCTTCAAAAAGTTTGGCATCAACCTCATCTTCCGCTCCACTTTCATTGATTTTATAGTTTGTCGTGATTTTTACCTGATCCTGTTTCCCGTAGGTGACCACCTCAGGCAAATTTCCGAAAGCTACATTCAGCTTGGCAGCAATATTTTCAGTAACAACAGGTTTGTCAAATCTTACAACAAATGATCGCCCTCCTGCAAAATCGATACCGGGGTTAAGTCCTCTGACAAATAATGAAATTATACCCGAAGTAATAATGATTCCGGAAGCAATATAAAAGTATTTTCTGATGCCTATAAAATCTATCTTGGTATGTTTGAAAACATTGGCAGTAATATTAATCGAGAAATGAAGATTGACATTCCTTTTCAGAAGAGCTTCATAAATCAGTCTCGTAAGGAAAATAGATGCAAATACCGATGTCATAATCCCTATAATAAGAGTAGTTGCAAAACTTCTTATCGGACCGGTCCCAAAAACATATAGTACAATTCCGGTAAGCAATGTTGTGACTTTTGAATCGATAATAGCAGGATAAGCACGCTTGTATCCATCGGCCAAAGCGAGTTTTATTCCTTTCCCGCCTCTGAGCTCCTCCCTTGTTCGTTCAAAAATAAGTATGTTCGCGTCAACGTCCATCCCCATTGTAAGAACAATACCTGCAATTCCGGGCAATGAAAGCACCGCATTCAGTGAAGCAAGTACCCCGAAAAGGAGAAACAGGTTGGCAAATAAAGCAATATCCGCGATTGTTCCGGCACTCCTGCTGTAATAGAATATCATGAATGCGAGAACGAGAGCAAATGCCACAAAAAATGAGATAAATCCTGAATTTATTGCCTCCCTTCCTAGAGTCGGCCCGACAACCGTATCAGAAATAATATGAGTAGGAGCAGGTAATTTACCTGATTTCAAAATGTTAGCTAAGTCATCAGCTTCCTCGATAGTGAAGTTACCTGTTATTTCTGTGTTACCGCCTGTAATTTCAGACTGAACTGTTGCAGATGACCGAACATAGCCATCGAGAAGAACTATTACAGAACGTCCTATGTTATCACGTGTTATCCTCGCCCAGGTCTTTGAACCTTCTGAATTCATCGACATATCAACCTTTACGTCACCTGAAACTCCGGTCGAGGTTCTTGCTGATGTAATAGCATCCCCGCCCAGAGGTGCGCGACCGTCGCGGGTAGTTATTTTCATTGCATGAAGTTCGTACATTGTTTTTGTGGGGTCATATTTATAAGGATTCTGACTCCAGGCTAATTTAAGATCGCGAGGGAAAAGTGATTTAATCTGATTCATTTTAAGCATAGCATTCACCTTTGCCGTATCTTTTCCGCTGGCAAGTCCTATCAAACTTGTTTGCAGTGGTTGTCCCTGTGCATTGACGCGGGGAATAAGGATTCCGAATAAAGGATTCTGCAATGTAAACCCTGCACGAGTAGTAGCTTCAGCAACTTTGGTGGTATCTTTATTTATAAGGTCAAGAAGCGACTGTGCTTTTTTCGAGGTATCGGAAACTGCACCTTTTTGTACTGATTCCGGTGCCTTCGCATTAGCTTTCTCCGTATTAGCTTTCTCTGTATTGGCTTGAATTTCTTTCAGAAGATTATTGGCCTTTGAAAGATAACCGATTATCTCAGTGTTATCATAGCACTCCCATATCTCAAGGTTGGCAGTACCCTGAAGCAGTTCACGAACACGTTTTGGATTGTTCGCTCCCGGAAGCTGGATAAGGATTTGCCCTTTTGTAGCGAGCTGTGAAATATTAGGCTGTACAACTCCGAAACGGTCAATCCTGGTACGAAGGATATTAAATGCATTTGTTATAGCCACGGTAACTTCACTATCCAGCACTTTTAAAACCTGATCGTTTGTCGAATTAAAATTGATTTTCTCTTTTAGTTCCACTGTTCCAAAAACAGAAGCAAGTTTCGCATTGGGATCAATCTCCTGAAAAGCCCTGCCAAATAAAGTAAGATAATCAGCCTGGCTCGATTTCTGAAGCACTTTCGCGCGGGCCAGAGCTGCATTGAAAGTTTTATCCGGATTATAGTTTGAAAGAGCTTTTAAAATATCTTCAACAGATACTTCAAGGATAACGTTCATCCCTCCTTTCAGGTCGAGACCGAGGTTCAATTCTTTCTTCTGACACTCTTTGAATGTATTACCCAGGAAACTCCATTTTTCTTTTGGCAGTGCGGATAATGAATCGAGGTACTGGGTTTCTTTTACCAGGTCTCCATTTGCATATGCTCTTGCTTCTTTTTTAACCTTGTAAGTTGCAACAGTAAATGAAAGCTGATAAATTGATACCAACCCTAATGCAATTGCCAGAACGATGATAGCTGCTTTATTCTGCATTTGTCTATTCTTTTGGGATTATATATGAGTTTTTCTTTATTCTTCTTCGATTGAGGCGCAAAGATATTAAAATTTTATAAAAACAATTAATTATTAATCAGGTGAAAACTGATTCTTTATGATCATAACCCCCTTTTTATTCCCCCCAAGGGGGGAAAAATCCTCACTGTTTTAGTATAATTTACCTAAATACCAGAGCATTATCGCCCCCCATGGGGGAGATGTCAGCGCAGCTGACAGAGGGGTTTTTCTCCCAAAACAAACCCCTACAGGACGGAAGCGGGGCTATTATTTAATCAGTTTATCATAGTCGGTCTCAAGTGGTTTTCTCTTAATGAAGTCGAACAGAGTGAGACTGCGGATATTGTAGAAAAAGTTCCAGTAATCCTGCAACGCCTGAACATAAGCTCTTTTATTCTGGTCCTTTCTGTTGTCCGCATCATTCAGGTCAAGTACTGCAATCTTACCAATGAGGAAGCGCTGTTTTGTCACTTCAAATCTTTTCATTGCAACAGTATCAGATTTTGCAGCGATGGCGACCTGGTATTTCTGCAGATTGAACTGTTCAACATCGAGAAAAAGATTCTGCTGGAAATCCACTAATGCCTGATTTGCCTGTACCTGTGCCAGTTCGAGGCTCGATTTTGCCATCTGGTATCTGCCCTTACCAAGACCCCAGTCAAGTATAGGCAAGGTAAATTGCACACTTACCAACTGTGAGTTACTAAGATTATTATACGCAGCTTCAAAAGTCGGTGCCTGTTGTGAATAACCCAGAGATGCTGAAATACTTGCATTAAGCCCTTTTGAAGCTTTTGCCTGGGCTGCATTGCTCTGAGCATTAAGGACATTGATCTGCTGGTTAAGAATATCAGGGTTATTCTGAAGAGCAAGATCAAGTACTTCCTTCATATCAACCTGTAAGTCTGGTATTTCATCTGGCAGTATGAGTTCCAGTCTAACATTTTCATTGTAGCCGAGAAATGACCTCAGCCTGATTTCCTTGTCGCGTAAATTCATATCGGCCTGTTTCCTGGCGGTTTCGGCATTCAGCCACGAAAGTTGCATCTGTAAAAGTTCATCTTCAGCTATAGTTCCCAACTGGTATCTTCCCTTTGCAATCCTGAACAGGGTATCTGCATTGGAATAGTTCATTTCTGCAATCTGCTTATTAATCTGTGCAAGAGCCAGGGAGAAGAAATTCATCACTGCGCTCATATGAACTCCTTCAATATTTGAAAGGTACGTTTTCCTTGCAGCATTATATTTCACAGGCTCGATCTTCTTCTGCCATTTTAAAGTGTTATACTGCCTTATGGGCTGAGTAATATGAACGTAAGCAGGATCTGAAATATAATTTATCGGAAGTTTTAGCGCAATATCCTTATATAGAGTAAGGTCTGAACTCAAAGCAATTACTGTACCTGTCAACCCGATATTCTGGGAAAGTGACAGTGTTCCCATTGTGCTTATTGTATTTTTTGATGTGTAAATATATTGATCTGTTCCTGAATCGTAAACTTTTGTAAGCCCATTGCTGAAATCCGGGGTGTTACCAGATAATGTAAGTGATGGCAAAAACTGTGACTGGTATGATCTGTACTCCCAGTAACTGGCACGGAATCTGTGTTTTGCAATTAAAGCATTAGGTGATTGCTCCTCTGAAAGTTTAATAACTTCCTCAAAAGTTAGTTTTTTGACTTCCTGTGCAATTATTTCCTTCGGAGGAAGAATAAGCACCATTATGAGTGAAAATAAAAGTAATTTATTCATTTTTAAATTTTAATACTTTATTCCATTTTTCCCCGCCAGGCGGGGTGCCGAAACAGTGAGGCATAAGGGGTTATTCATACCTTAATGATTCTATGGGGTCTTTTTCTGATGCTCTCTTGGCAGGTGAGTACCCGAAAATTACGCCAACAGCTGCAGAAACACCGAATGCAATAAATACAGAGAAGAAGGAGACGATTGTCATAATCCCTGCTAATTGTTCTATCAGTTTTGCCATTATTACACCGAAGAATACACCAATAAAACCTCCGGATACGCTAATAAGAACAGCTTCAGACAAAAACTGTACAACAATATCCATTTTTTTAGCCCCAATTGCCATTCTGGTACCAATCTCCTTAATTCTTTCCATAACCGATGCAAACATGATGTTCATAATTCCAATGCCGCCAACGATAAGTGAGATACTGGCTATCGCTCCCAGCACGATATTAAAAATATCTTTTGTCCTTTGTTGCTGTTTAAGCAGCAATTCGGGAACAGTTATTTCGAAGTCTTTTACACCTGTGTGTCTTCTGGTAAGCATGCGGCTGAGTATTTCAGTTGTTGGCTGAAGCTGTTCTGTTTCAGTCACCTGGACAACTATTCTGTCGAGCTGATTATAATTCGTTTCTGTATCACTTGAGGCATCAGAACTGCTTACTACAACTCTTGCCATGCCTCCACCCGGTCCGCCTCCACCTCCGAAAAACTGCATTGAGGTGGCTTCTGAAACCAGTTTTGTATTCAGAAGAGCCCTGTTCTGGTATCTCAACAGCAGTGTCTGGATCGGAATATAAATGTTATCGTTATAAACATTCACCCCTTTTTCCTCAAATCCAGTCAGGCTGACATTAGTCTTCTGAAGAACTCCAATTACTTTCAGCCATATCCCGTTAAATTTGATATACTGACCAAGAGGGTCTATTTTGCTAAAAAATTTTGCCCTGATATTTGCGCCGATAATACAAACCTGTATGCCGTTCTCTTCCTGAAATGAGTTGAAGAAAGCACCTCCTACCAAAGGCAGATTGTACAGGTAAAAATAATCATTTGAGACTCCGACAAGCTTGGCGGTATATTTTGCTCCGTTTAACATTGCCGTTGAGTTAAAAGAAATTTCCGGGCTGATTCTCTTCACTGAGGGTAGTGTTTGTTTAATAGCTTCAACATCAAGAAGATTTAATCCTCTGGAGAATTTCTTTTGTTGTTTTTCTCCTTCTGAAGTGGAAGAAGTTTTATCAGGTATTACAGGATTGATGAGGATATTATTTACTCCAACCATTTTCATCTGTTCCATTATCTCCTGTTTCGCTCCTTTTCCAATAGCCAGCATGGCAATAACAGCAGCCACACCAAATATTATTCCAAGTGCAGTAAGCATCGATTTCAGCTTATTTGATACAATAGATTCAACTGCGATTTCTATATCATGGAAATATCTTAATATAAATTTGAACATTTTATTTCCTGTTTAGGTAATTAGTTTTTAGGCGCTACCTTCTGTCTTACTCCCTGGGGCCCTTTCATATCCTGGAATCGTTGCATCATCTCAGGAGTGAGGTTTGGCATGCTACCTCCGACCATTACCGGACCTGCCTCTTCTTTAGCCTTTTCAGCTTCCTGCTTGATGCGTAATTCTTCTGCTTTCTTTGCTTTTTCGCGATCTTTTATAACAGAAATTAACTCCGTGCCTGTTAATTTGAAATTATCGTGTTTTACAGGCGTATTTAAATAGACCAGAACCCCAGGCTGCAGACCTTGTTCAACAACCACATTATTCTCATTGGATTCTCCAAGAACAACAACTTGCCGTGTACCTTTTTTCAGATAAACAAATGGTATGCTATCGGCTCCTGTCTGCACACTTTCAAGCGGAATAAAAGTAATATCGCTGATTGTTTTCGTGATAATCTTGTTGCCTGTTGTCATCGAAGGCCTTAATATCGGATCAGACCCATCTACTTCAATAAGCACTTCGAACACTTTTGCATCAGCGTTAGGCAGCTGCTCCCCTATATTGGCAACACTGGTTACTGTTCCTGTATATGATTTTTCCGGAAACGCATCCACCACAATATCAACATGTTGTCCTGCTTTAACTTTGCTTACATCGATTTCATTGACGTAAGTTTTAGACATCATTGATGACATATCAGGAAGGGTTGCCACGACATTATCCCATGGACTTATTGAAGAGCCGACTTTCCTCTTTGAACCCATCCTGTCGCGTTTATAAATTATCATCCCCGAAGAGGGAGCAGTAATAATAAATTTTGATAATACCACCTTAAGATCGTAAACCCGTGTTTGTTGTTCAGTAAGATTTGTCTGATTGGTTCGCATATCTGATTTTGCCTGTTCGACTCTCAGTGAATAACCTCGTATTGCCTGATCGAGTGATCGGTTTGCTTTATCGAGTGATATTTCTGCCTGACGTATGGTTGTAGGAGGTTCATATTTTGATTGCTGAAGAGCTATTGCAGCCTCTTCAACTGAAAATCTGAGGTTTTTAATATTGTCCCGTAAGTTACTAAGAGTAACCGCAGTATCCAGAATTTTCATTTCCAGATTGGTTTCATAAGTTGTAAGTTTTTCAAGTTCGTCCTTCAAACTGTTGTCAAATGATGTTCTGTCGAGCGTTGCTACATAATCTCCCGATTTGACCTCAGTGCCTTCAGGTACCATATCTGTAATCTTTATGTCCATCGCCCGGATATTTCTGCTCTGAGTAAACTCGGGACCAATAATATCGGTAGATTTTTTTGCCTGTAACTCCCCCGTAGTATTGACAATTATATCAAACTGACCTTTTTGTGATTCAGCATAGAGATTAGCTATATCTTTTTTCGAGATCATTTTGCTGATTACAATCAGAACTACGATTGCAACAACAACTATAATGCCTGTGATAATAAGTGTCCTTTTCATGAAATTAATAATTAGCAGGTTCTAAA
>JBEKDR010000073.1:0-20123 GCA_050014255.1 Bacteroidales bacterium
GCGACAATCAGCATCGGGTTTGAGATTGTCTCAACATAGACAAACTCAGGTTTCAAAACTGATATCACCTTCTCGAATTTATCAAGGTTATAAATTCCATTATCAGGAGTAAAATACTGAATATCAAGAGCTCTCCGATATTTCAGGACTGACTCAATAAATGAAATAGTTCCTCCATAGATTTCTGTGAAGAATAACCATGGTCTGGTATCTTTTCCGCGCTGAAATACTGAAAGAGCAGTATCAATGGCAGACATCCCCGACTGTGTCAGCAAAGCCCATTTGCATCCTTCAAGTTTCATTATTTCCTCTTCAGCCGATACAACAGTAGGATTGCGATAACGTGAATAAATATAGATATCAGGTTCTCTTTCGTGTTCTGTTTCTTTCCTGAAAGCATCTGCTGTCGTTACCGCATCATGAAGTTCAAAACCTGCATCCCTGTAAACAGGCATCCTGGAGCTATTAACCTCTTTTCTTTTCATCTCTCTCAATAATTAATTTTTCATCAATCAATGTGTTTATATTCAGCGGATTAAAATCAATATAAAAAAATATCCGGTCCAAAAGTTCACCAATCAGAAATATAGCAGATATAAAAAGGGCAATATTGGAAATATTTAAAATCATGCTGATTCCGGAAATAACAAGAAAAGCTATTCTAAGGAATCTGATACCAAAATTTATGTCGTTCAACTTTTTAACAGACAGACGATAAACAGATAACATTAACTTAATCAACGCCATAAAAACGAAGGGAAGTACAATTCCTGAAAAAAATGAAATTATCAATAATGCACTTAAAAAAGTCTGGCCGCTGTGCATAATAACTGATCTTCTTTGGTCTGCATATATATAGACACTGTCAATCAAAAGAAGAAAAATAAGTCCGACAATTGAAGAAGCGACAAGAAAACCCGGGAGGTGGGAAAAAACCATTATTGAAGATACAACCGTATAGATAATTAAAACTGAAATCTCACGGCTTAAAGGCGAATATTTAAGGTTAAGAACTGATCTCCATGATCTTAGCTTTCTTCCGAGGTGAAAAAAAGAAACCAGTGTTGCCATGAGAAGAACAGGAATAAAAATCATTTTATCAGGAAATGCTCCTTTGATTAAGGAGGTAATTACAGTTGCTACTGAGAGTGTCGATAAAAAACTGAATATTATCAGACTCAATTCATTTGATATATCTTTTGCCGCTATAGCTGCCTTTGGAACTATCTGTTCATATATAATTTCAGGAATGATTTTTAATGGAGCATTCTTATTGCTGCCTGCAAATTCGATTGCCGGATTAAGCTTTTTATCCGGGAACCAGGGATAATCCCTGTAAGAAACCGTTTCAGTCAGCTGGCCAAACTTCAGAGCACCTGTAGGGCAGGCCGATGAACAGGCCGGTTGACGACCCTCAATCAATCCGGAATAACAAAGATTGCACTTTGCTATTGTTCTGTTTTCAGAATTAAATTTTGGGGCATCATACGGGCAATTCCATTGACAATACCTGCATCCGATACATTTCACTTCGTCAAGTAATATTGCTCCTGTCACTGTCTCCCTGCTATAAGCTGATGAAGGACAACCTTCCATGCAAACAGCTGATTCACAATGATTACAGGCTAAAGACATATTAATAACTGGAAATAAATGCTTTGCTGCTGAATTAAAAGTAAATATATTCCTTGGGTGTACAGTCCAACCGTTTTCAAGAATACAAGCTGCACTGCATGCATTGCAATTAACACATTTGTTATGGTTAAAAATAAAACCTTTGCGCATAATTAATCAACTTCTTCAATTTCGACCATGTAGTCGTGATATGCTGCACCAAATCCAATGTCGGTTTCCTCTCCTGCAATGAGCCGGTTTACTCCTCCCCCTTCATTAAACCAAATTCCGTTTGGAAGAACTACCAAGCCTGATGGAATCCTGTTAGAGATTTCTGCCGTGCTTATTAATTCTCCCATCTGATTGAAGACTTTTATTCTTTGTCCAGTTTTAAGGTTCCGCTTATTTGCATCAACAGGAGAAATTCTGACAACAGGTTCCGTGTTAGTCTCTTTAATTATCCTCAGATTTCCAAACTGTGAATGAATTCGGCTGCCGGTGTTCGGAGTTATGAGTTTTAACGGGTATTTTTCCCCTTCCTCAGTATAAATAATTCCGGTATGATCAGGTAATGCAGAAATTCCCCATTTCATGACAGCTTCCGAAGAATATATTTCAATTTTGCCTGATGGAGTTTCAAATTTCAGATCTTCGAAGGCTATTTGCTGAAGTCCCGGAGCAAGAACAGGTGACTCTTTTAGCCTGTCGAGACTAATTCCCGGATGACTGCTGATCCTTTTTTCAAGCCATTGTTCAATATTATCGTTCCCCGGTTCCGGTATTATTTCATTACTGATGTTCAGATTTAACCTTTTTGAAAGATGGAAATAAATTTCACTATCAGGAAGCACTTCACCGGGAGATTGAATCACTTTAGGTTTGAATTGAATATATGGAGACCAGTATGATCCAATAATATCAGATTGCTCAAACATATCCTTTGCGGGAAGAATGATATCTGCCATAGCTGCAGTGTCTGTCATAAATTGTTCAACGACAACTTTAAACGTCAGTTTTGAAAATGCTTTTATTACATTATTTGTGTCAGGTGCCTGGAGAATCGGATTCCCTCTTTCTATCCATGCTGCTTTAAGTTCCGGATCAATGGTGCTCAGCATATCTGATCCAAGCTTTGCCATTGAGATTGTCCTCCTGAATGGGATATCTTTTTCAGGATCAGGGTAATATGATAACGGTTCCCTGAGATCATCAAAAATATAGCTTTGCAGGTTCGCGTAATTGAATCCGGTGCCAGATTTACCAATGTTCCCGGTCAGTACAGAAAGTAAAAGAATTGATCGTATTGTCTGGCCTCCGTTCTTGTGACGCTGCAATCCATATCCGGGAAGTATGGTTAAGGGTCCGGATTTTCCAACTATCCGGGCAAGTTCAATAATATTTTCTGCAGGAATACCTGTAATTAATTCAGCATCATCGGGTGAAATACGCAAAGACTGTTTTAATTCATCAAAGCCTTTTACATGCTTAGCTATGAACTCATGATCAATTAGATCATTATCAATGAGTTCTTTTACAACAGCCAGAGCCAGTGCACCATCAGTTCCGGGTTTGGGGCTGAAAAGCATATCTGCCTTATCTGCTGTCGTTGTCCGTATAGGATCAATGACGATTATTCTGCAGTCCTTTTCTTTTGCTCCTGCAATAAAAGCGATCTCCTGGATATTGGTTTCAGCAGGATTTTTGCCCCAAATTATTATCGTTTTAGCATTTTCGAGATCCCATGGTACATTATGTTTTACAGAACCTAAAGTCAGCCTTACAGCCTCAAGTCCTGCCGGCCAGCAAAGATTACCATATGTTATTGTTGTTCCCCCGAATGCTTCCCAGAATGAATAACCAATTTCATTTGTCAAACCTGACATTCCGCTTCCTCTGTACCAAAGAATACTCCGGGAACCCCATTTTTCTTTTATTAAACTGAGATTGACGCTTATAATATCAAAAGCTTCCTTACTGCTGATTTCTTCAAATTTACCTTTCGATGTTTTGATCAATGGATGAATAATCCTTTCAGGGGAATTGGTTCTTTCAATATAAGACAATCCTTTTATACATGGACCTTCCGGAGTTGCAAGGTTGCCTGAATATGGAAGTATCCTGATGATTCGGTCATTTTCAACCTGCACCCTGAATGAACAGGTACTATAGCAGTTTCTGGGGCAGGCAGTTACGAATTCTTCCATTATACAAAGGATAATGGCAAATGTATCAATATAACTGTTAAAAAGAAAGCGGCAGCAAGGTCCTCATTGATCAAATCAGAGGTTATTTCAGGACCAGTGCTTCTTCAAGAATGACATTACTGATTGTAAGCTCCCTGTCGTTCATATCAGAAATATATACTTCATAAGTAATCCTGTCCCTTCCGATATATGTCAGGTAAGTATAATTTACCGTGCCGGTCGAAAACTTCATCAGGCTGCCGTTTATATTTATTTTTGCAGAAATTTCTGCTTTTGGATAAGCCTTTGTAAACCGGAAATAATCAGATGTGGCGCCATTGGGAATAGCTCCAATAGTATCGACGTCTTCTGGTTTTTCTGAAGTACTGACAATTACCTCCTGGAAAGGCTGATCGGAAAGATTTCTAATTCTTACATCAGTTGGCCCTTCCGGCGAAAATTCTTTCTTTTTGCAGGCAAGAACTGATAACAGTAGCAATAAAATTATAAGAAGCTTTTTCATGATCAGGAATAAATATTAACCTTTATTTTCTGACCAGAAATATAGCAAATTAGTTGCAAAGAGATTAAATAATAATAATACTATTCAGAGGAATCCATCCTTTGTTGCCATCTGAAAGCCTTATTTCAGTCCACTCTCCTGCCTCATCTTCGACAGTAACCTTGGTACCTTCATGCAAAACAAAAAGATCAGTTCCGCTCTTGTCAGGTGAGCTTTTTCCACTCACTATCGGACTTGAAATTATTGCTTTATGACTATTGTAAACCAATGATTTATTCCTTGCTGTAAAAGCTAATGAGGTAAAGGACAGAATTATAAAAAAAACTGCTGACCAGAATCCTATGACTTTATATCGATGCCTGCGGGAATAGATATATAAGGACAGCAATAAAAGGAAGAGAACAAATGAAGTGATGCTGATTTTGGCCCAGGTGTTTGTCGAGAGAAAAAGTGAGACAAAATTGTACCATTTAACGAAAAAAAGTTCCGGAATTTCCTGAAAACGATCTACAATCATAGTTCTGGTAATCTGTAGATTGTAATTTATGTTTTCATCTTCAGGTTTAAGAAGGTACGCTCGTTCGTAGAACAGAATGGCATAAGGAATATTGTTAAGTTTAAAATATGCGTTTCCGATGTTATAATCCAGATTTGCTGACCTGTAACCTGTATTATAAATATCTGTCCAGGTCTGCAATGCCTCTTTATAACTGCCCGCTGTAAAATAGGTAACTCCCTGATAGAATTTATCCTTATTTGTATCCTGCGAAACAGCCTCATGTACAAAAAGAGGGATGAAAAGAAGAATTAAAATATAATGCTTTTTTAAGTTCATTTTCTAACCTATTAAGTTTTCTACTGACTTAATAAAATGTGATGTACCTTCATAAATAGATGCTGCTTCTGTACCGGAGGATGATGGCGCAAATCTTTCAAATTCGCAGGCATCAAGAATTTTGGACAGGCTTTGTATAACATCTTCATCAATACCCTGATCCTGAAGAGAAACAATTGCATTATTCCTTGTAAGATCCGAGACCGGAATACTAAGCTTGTCACTCAGATAACCCCAGATAGCTTTAAGAATCTCATCATAAAACTGATCTAATTCTTCATTTTTCAGACAGACAGATGCACTATGCAGTCGTTTGATGGCAACCTTTCCGGCTTTCCTGTTCCTTACAAGTGATAAATCAGAATTTCGTCTGATATGTTCTCTTCTCAGAAAAAGTATCAGAAGGAAAGCCAAAAGTGAAAATGCATAGGCGCTATAAAATGACTGCTTCGATAATAATAGATTATCAGGTTTTTTAAGAATTCCCGGATCAGATTTAACAAACCTTATATCCTTCCCGAGATATTTGACATCTTCTTTTGATACTCCTCCATAAACTGTGGCCCCGATATTCTGGTCATTTACCTTCCGCGCATTAAAATGAAACTCTTCAGTTGTAAGTTTTTCATATTTCCCGGTTGCAATATTGAAATAAGAATAAGATATTGGAGGGATTGTAAAATCACCATAATGCCGTGGAATCATAAGATATTCAAAGCTTTTTTGTCCTGTCGTTCCATTAGGTCCGTTCTTAAGATCATCCGTAATTTTAGGATCATAGACCTCAATATCCGGAGACAATTTAAGTACAGGAGCCGAGGCAATCTTCAGGTTTCCGTTTCCTGAAATGACTATTTTGAAATTTACTGCATCATTTACATTTACAGACTCTTTGTTCAAAGTCGCTTTCAGATCAAGCTTCCCGACAACACCTGAGAAATCAGCAGGCTGAAGTCCGGGTAAAGGTTTAACTTTTATCCTTACAGACTGACTTGCAGCAGCTTTTGGAACCGTTTGAAATGATGAAAAGAAATCACCAAAAAACGGGTCTGACTCTCCTCTTGATTTTTGTTGCACAAGCACTGAGATCTGAACCGGATCAATATTGATTTCACCTGTAACCTGTGGATAAAGGAGAAACTGTTGTATCACCCCTGATCCATATATTTTGCCATTGACATTTTCCTGCCTGAGAGAAGTAAGAGGCGGCGTTTCAATATCAGACCGGAGGAAACTGTTAAAAGACGGAAACTTTATTTCATTAATTCCGGAGATATTTACACGCGAGTAAATTTTAACAGTCGCAACGACCGGCTCACCAAGAAAAACTTCTTTACGGTTGACATACAGATTGATGAAAAGATCTTTTCCCGAGGATTCTACTTCTGTATCACTTGTGGAATTATAATTGCCTGATGAGATATTTTGCTTTTGAGAACTACTGCTTATGACTTCAATGTGAATTGTATCAGAGAAATAGGTTTTGTTTTTAAGAGCGAATATAGCAGGTGAAATAACAAATTTACCTTCTTTGACAGCCTGAAGATAATAAACATAGGAATAAGAAGTCTGATTCGACATTTTCCCGTTTATTATTTGTGTACTCGAACTGTAGGATGTCTGAGGACCCATTAGTTTATAAAAACCACTGAACGATGGCGCTGTAAACTCTCCGCCTCCGGCATTAACAGTCCACATTACAGTGAATTGTTCTCCTGCATTTACTATAGCAGGGTATTCAGCTTTCACATATACATCCTGCCCTGAAACAGAGTATGATATTATAAAGGTTAACAGATAAAATAATGTCTTTTTCATTTTCATTCTATCCAGATTACCAGTTTTTCACTGTTCTGACTTTTGTTTTTGATGCTTTTGCAAGTTTAACTTTTTCCTGGACATTTTTTTCATCATTGGCAAGTGAATTCAGTAGTCTTAGAGCATCATCCTTTGAAATTTCCTGATTCTGAGGCTGTTGTTGTTTCTTATCCTGATTTTTATTCTGATCCTTTTGTTGATCCTTGTTTTTATCATTTTGATCTTTCTGATCTTTCTTCTGGTCTTGCTTGTTTTTATCCTTGTTCTGATCCTTCTTATCCTTGTCCTGTTTCTGTTTCTTCTGTTGCTCCTGTTGTTGTTTCAATAAGTCCTGTGCATATGCTAGATTGTATTTGGCTTCCCGGTTGTCAGGACGGAGCTTAAGAGAGTTTTTATATGCATCGATACTTTCCTGGATTTTATTCGCTTTAAGTAATGAATTTCCAAGATTATATAATCCTGCTGACTTCTTAATTTTATCATCATTCTCACTGGTGTTCTCAACAAACTGTTTGCCTGCCTCTTCAAACTTATTCTGTTTATAGAGTGCATCACCAACGTTAAAAACAGCATCAGGGGATTGTTTATTATTATCTACAGCTTTTTTATAGGATATCTCGGCATCTGAAAACTTATTCTTCTCATACTCCCTGTTGCCCTTTCGAATGTATTTTTTGTCGGTTTGTCCATTAAGGGTGGCAGAAATGATTATTAGTGCACAAATTGTAAAATTTCTGAGCATTGACTTGTTAACTCTTATTTTAATTACTTCATGCATAACTATTGACCCCTGGATTAAACTTTAAATTTAAATAATCTGATGTTCGCCAATCTCCTGTTTTTTCTTTCCATAATGATAAAATCAAACATTAGCAGAAATAAAGCGATTGCAGCAAATATCTGGAACTGATCGTTATACTCGGTGTACATTGTGCTCTCGAGATCCTGCTTTTTCATTTTTCTAATATCACGGAAGATTTCATCGAGCCCTATGTTTGAATTGCTTGCCCTTACATAATTACCATTTGTGCTTAAAGCTATTTTCTTAAGAATTTCTTCATCAAGCCTGGTTACGACGGTATTACCATCAGCATCTTTAAGATAGTCCTTCTTACCATTGTTTATTAATGGTATCGGAACTCCCTCTGTCGAACCAATACCTAAGGTATGTATTACAATTCCGGCTTTTGATGCCTCTTCAGCTGCTTTTATCGGGTCATCTTCGTGGTTTTCTCCATCTGTTATTATTATCATAGCTTTACTTTTCCCTTCACCGGGACTGAATGACCGTACTCCCAGATTGATCGCTGCTCCAATTGCCGTTCCCTGTTTTGGAACCATATTCGGATTTATTGACGAAAGAAACATTTTTGCAGAGATATAATCTGTTGTTACAGGGATTTGAATATATGCATCGCCTGCAAAGACGATAAGCCCGATTTTATCATTGTCAAGGTTATCAACAAGGCGGGATATTGCCTGTTTCGCCCTGGTAAGCCTGTTGGGTTGAATATCTTCTGCAAGCATTGAGTTGCTGACATCCAAAGCAATTATTACTTCCACTCCCTGTTTTTTGATATCTTCAATTTTAGATCCGAATTGAGGTCTTGAAAGCATGATTATACCTGCTGAGACAGCAATCAATTGCAAAATGAATTTTATTGTCGGACGAATCCCTGACATTTCAGGGACGAGTCCGCTGACAAGGTTTATATCACCCAGCCGTTTTAATGATTTCTTTTTCCTTACTTCATTTATTATATATAATAGTACTATAACCGGAAGCAGAAGCAACAGGTACAAAAAATCCGGATTTGCAAATCTGAATAATTGCATTTTCTGTTCTGGGTTTAAGTAAGGTTTTTAAATATTGTATTTTTCATTATTATCTCAATCACCAGCATGAAAAAAGCGATTAATGCAGGCAGTAAATACTTTTCTTCTTTCCTGCTGAATTGTTTGACATCAATTTTAGACTTCTCAAGCTTGTCAATTTCTTTATAAATCTTCTCAAGTGAGTCGTTATCAGTTGCCCTGAAATATTTTCCGCCTGTTGCCTGTGATATCTCCTGAAGAATTCCTTCATCAATTTCCACAGGCATATCCTGGTATTGTATACCATAAGGCGTCTGAACAGGATACGGAGCCATACCCTGTGTACCAACTCCGATTGTATAAACTCTTATTCCAAAAGTTTTAGCAATGCCTGCTGCAGTTGCCGGTGCAATTTCGCCTCTGTTATTTACACCATCAGTCAAAAGTATTATCACTTTACTTTTGGAGGGAGAGTCTTTTATCCTGTTGACAGCAGTTGCAAGCCCCATTCCAATGGCAGTACCATCCTCGATCATTCCGCTCTGAATCTCTCGAAGCAGATTTATCAGTACAGCATGATCAGTTGTCAACGGGCATTGAGTAAATGATTCTCCGCTGAAAACTACAAGACCTATTCTGTCGTAAGGCCTGCCTGAGATAAACTCGGTTGCAATGTTTTTTGCGGCTTCAAGCCTGTCGGGTTTGAAATCGCGTGACAGCATGCTCCCGGAAATGTCCTGAGTAAGCACAATATCAATACCTTCAGTCGAAACATCCTGAAATCTATCTGTTTTCTGGGGGCGTGCAAGAACAATTATTAAAAGAGTTATTGCAATGGTTCGAAGAGCGAAAAGAATATGCCTCAGATAGTGCCTGAAAGTGGTTCCTGCTTCAGCAAAAGACTGCAATCCGGGCATTCTCACTGAGGCCGTTACTTTTTGCTGCTTCAGTATATAAAATGCAATCATTGCAGGTACTAATACCAGAAGATACAAAAAGAGTGGTTCGGCAAATGCTATTCCATTCATACATTACCCTCCTGCGCGCTTATCTTTTCTTCAACCGGATTGATAATCACTTCATTTTCCTTTGTTGCAAGCACAAAATTCCATGAATTCTGAAAGTGTGATTCATTCTCTTCCGCTATAGGATTATATTTTGCAAATTTCACCAGATCAGCACCTTTAAGCACTGATTTAAGGTCATTATATGATCCGTTTTTTTTAAAGCCCGTTTTTACCAGAGCTTCAAGTGTCTCAGAAGTGGTCAATTCAAGTGAGAACACGCTGTATCGGTTCTCGAGATACTGACGTAATATTTCAGTCAGCATTGTATAATATTTTTTAGTTTCACCTTTCTGCCAGAGCTCTTCATTTTTAAGTCGTTCCAGTTCCCTGAAGGCTATAACATGAGCCGGTTCAGGAGGGACAAAAGTTTCTTTTCCTGTTTCAGACTTTTTAAGATTGCGCAAAAATCTGATCGCGACCCATATCATAACTCCGGCCAGGGTTATTAAAAGCACCCATGGAAGCACCTCGCCTACAGTTACAGGTGCTTTGTATGGTTTAATGATATCAAATATTTTTGCAGTAGTATCAGCAGGGGCAATTTTAACCCTCATTACTTCGAGCATGGAATAATCAGAATAAAACCTTTTGACTCCACCCTCGTTTTTAGCCTCTGCAAAAACAGGTCTGACCTGATAACGTCCTGAATCAAATGATGTTATCAGATATTTTTGTACAATTTTAATCCTACCGTTCTGAATTGATGAGCTATCGATCCGCGGCCCTGAAATAATCTCAATGTTTTTGCACAGAGTGTCTTTAAAAATTGGAATTGTAAGCTTCAGGTCAGATGGTTTATCAATAGTAATTGTATACTTTATCTGGTCACCTACATAAATCCTGGATGAATCAAATGAAGAAGAAATATTTACATTTTGCCCAAGTGATAAAGAAATAATTGATATAAAAAGAAATATGGAAATAATCGGCTTCTTCATAATTATTATCTACTCTCAAACAATTTTATAAGTGGCTTAACATAATCCATATCTGTTCTTAATTCTGTTGAATCCACTCCACATCTTTTAAAGATATTCTTAATAATCTCAATATGACTGGTCCACCATTTTTCATAAGCTGTCCTGGTGAAACCAGAGGAGGTATCTATCCATTTCTCTTCTCCTGTTTCTGAATCTGAAACTTTTATTAATCCGACGTCAGGCATAGCCATTTCCAGAGGATCATAAATTTTCAGGGCAACAATATCATGTTTGTTAGATGCAATTCTCAGGGCCTCTTCGAATTCTGGGACAATGAAATCGGATATTATGAATGCTGTCGATCTTTTTTTAATGGCATTTGTCAGGAACCGTAAGGGTTCATCCAGATTGGTTCTTTTGCTTTGCGAGGTAAAGTCAAGAAGCTCTCTTATTATCCTGAGAATATGTTTTCTTCCCTTAAGCGGGGGGATGAATTTTTCCACCTTATCGGAAAAGAAAATTACTCCGATCTTATCATTATTATATATTGCCGAGAAAGAAAGAACAGCAGCTACTTCAGTCATTATATCTCTTTTATAGCTGACCCGCGTACCGAAATTGCCAGAGCCGCTTACATCAATAAGCAACATTACAGTGAGTTCCCTTTCTTCTTCAAATACTTTAACATAGGGATGGTTAAAGCGGGCAGTCACATTCCAGTCAATGCTTCTTATGTCATCGCCATATTGATATTCCCTTACTTCGCTGAAAGCTATGCCACGTCCTTTAAAAGCACTATGGTATTCACCGGCGAATATATGCCGGCTTAACCCCCTGGTCTTAATTTCAATTCTCCTTACTTTTTTTAATAATTCAAGTGCTTCCACGTCAGAACAAATTACTTTTCAGGTTCAATAGATATAACGCACGACCATTTACCTTCCATTATCTCAACAAGGTATTCTTTACCACCTCGTTTGTCTATCCACTTGTTCTCTCCCTTTCTTGTATATTGAGAATCGAGTTCTTTCATCTTTTGAGGCTTTATGCTGATATCGCAAATTATTCGCACACTTCTGCAAACAGAATCAGGATTAAGAAAAAACAAAACAGTCTGGTCCTCCGAATTATCAGAGTATTTCAGATAGCTGAATTTACTGTTTACTACATTATTATAATTCATATCGTGTCGATTCTCCTTCATGTATTTAAGGATTTCTTTTTCCTTATATCCTATAAGATTCTGACTGTATGTGCAAAAGCAGGTCAGTATCAATGCTGCAAATAGTGCTATGATCTTCATACAGTATCTGCTAGGGGACTTCAACAACATTAAGAATCTCTGAGATTATATGATCCTGGTCAATATTCTCGGCTTCAGCTTCATATGTAAGACCAATCCTGTGGCGCATTACATCATGACATATTGTTCTGATGTCTTCCGGAATAACATATCCCCTTCTCCTAATGAATGCAAAAGCTTTTGCTGCGAGTGCAAGATTTATCGAAGCTCTAGGAGATGCTCCATATGAGATCATGTTTCTAAAGGCTGGAAGTCCATACTTTTCAGGATTTCTGCTTGCAAAGACTATATTCAGAATATAATTTTCAATTTTCTCATCCATATAAACTTCCCTTACGATATTTCTGGCTCTTGTAATATCACCTGTTTTCAGGACTGTGTTTGCTTTAGGAAAATCTTTGGCCAGGTTTTCCCTGATGATAAGTTTCTCTTCATCCATTCCCGGATAATCAATCAGGACTTTCATCATGAATCTGTCAATTTGTGCCTCTGGCAGCGGATATGTTCCTTCCTGCTCAATAGGGTTTTGAGTAGCAAGAACCAGAAATGGTTCATCAAGCTTAAATGTATTCTCACCGATCGTGATCTGTCTCTCCTGCATTGCTTCGAGAAGTGCACTCTGAACTTTTGCAGGAGACCTGTTGATCTCATCTGCAAGAATAAAATTTGCGAAGACAGGTCCCTTTTTAACTATAAACTCCTCCTTCTTCTGACTGTAAATCATTGTACCGATAAGGTCTGCAGGGAGAAGATCGGGGGTAAACTGTATCCTGCTAAATTTTGCATCTATTATCGATGCGAGCGATTTGATCGCAAGAGTTTTTGCCAGACCCGGAACTCCTTCGAGCAGAATATGGCCGTTTGCAAGAAGACCTATCATAAGGCTGTCAGTTAGATGTTTTTGCCCTATAATAACTTTGTTCATCTCCATTCGGATAATGTCAACAAAGGAACTCTCCTTTTCTATTTTTTCATTTAAAATCCTGATGTCAGCAGTTTGCTCCATAGCTTAAAAATTTAAGTAGCAAATATAGTAATTTGAGTATCATTAACTATACCTGATTTCTTTTGGAAAAAAGGTACACAAAAGAAGCCCGGAATTTTTTAACTTCTTGTTAATGATTGTTAAAAATTAGTTAAAGGTTATTTTAATGATAGCGGATTCCAGTCAAATCCCGCTCTTACAGAACTCCTTATTAGTAATATTATTGCTAAGAGGGAAAAAGCAAGGTTAAATTCCTGAGGTAAAATAATGTGAAGTACAATAAATCCTGCCGAGATAAAAAATACAGTTCTGAACCAGAGCGTTCCTGTTTTATTAAGGATCAGCATGACAAGGCATACAATGATGAAGGGATTCAGCCAGATTATATTCAGGTTCCACTTCATCTGCTCATGATCGGTGAAAAAGTTGAAGAAGATCATTAGAATTGAAAGAATTGAAAAAACCGAATAGATGACAATATCAATTATCCTGATAATCTTACTGCTTTTTGTAAGCGCTGCCAGGATCAGAATCAATATTATTAATAAAGTAAATATAAAAGGTGGTGAGGTAAAAAACTTTTGTTTTATTACAGGTGCGTCAAAATCAAGCAATACCTCGGGATTCTGAAGAAGAGGAATCCCCTTTTCAGATCTTTGTATAACTGTTTTAGACAGTTCATCCTTCATATCGACAGGCAGGAACATTCTGTCTCTGAAAGACGCTCTTTTGTCAGCTGATGATCCCATTAACAGATCAACACCGAATTTCAACCAGGGGTATGGATTCTGATATTTGCCAACCAAATCCCTGAAAGTAGGAAGCTTGCCCGATTCAGGAGGAGGATATTTTAGTTTATCACCAATGGATTTTTCAAGAAGATCTCTAATCCTCGTTGTACAATCATCGTAGAAAAAATCGTACCTGTACCTGATATTCTCAGGTTTTAGATTTTCATTTATGAGTTCTATTAATTTGCGTGTCTCTTTTGCATCAAGATTGATTTTTTGGGAATAAACATATCTCTGCTCATAAAAATAACCCTGAAGAAATCCCTTCGACGATTCAGCAATGACCATATAGTCTAATCTTCCCTTTGCAAATTTCCAGACAAAATTTGGAGTATTGAAATCGAATACACCCCAATTATAAACAGTATCTGTATGTTTTTCAGGTATTATGATTCTTAAAGCGCTATGTCCATATATTGAATAAGTTTCAGTTCCGGGTCCACAGGTTAATAAATAAGCTGCAGTATCGTTAGATGGCTGAGAAAAAACTCTGGTGAATGAAATTAGCAGAAAGAACAAATTGATAAAAACTAACCTTTTCATTTTAAGAATTATATATATTTTTATGCTTCTATTCTTTTTCATTTATTGCGATTACCTCCTTCCATAGAGGTAGTTTATCTGTTCAATCATTCCTTTGTGCTATTTTGCGCATTACTTTGTGTTCCTTGTGGTTCAATGTATTACATTCTTCCCACAAAGATAATCACTAAGGTTCTCCAAGGGCTTTTCAGGAATTATTTTCACTTTTTGTAAACGTAAGAGATTTTTGGCAATTATAAAAGACATGACGGATGATTTTAGGAGTTTACCCTGTTGTCAGATAATGATCAAAAATATGATTGTAAAGTCATTTCTCTTCCAATGAAATGTACAAATAATTACTTACCTTGCATGAAATTCTTATTGTTACAAATTATTTTGCACCAGTAAGACTGAATTTTGTAAGATGAAACGAAGCTGGAGAAGAAAATTATTAGGCGGATTGAGTCTTACTTCTGCCTTATTCATCTTTCAGGCCTGTTATGGCACACCTCATGATATGGGGCTTGACATTTTTATTGAAGGGCAGGTAAAATCGGAAAAAACCAACAAACCCATAAAAGGAATCAGAGTTTCAGTTGCTGATATGATGCAATATGAGTTTACTGATGAAGAAGGTAAATTCTCTTTGTATACTGAAACTGCAGATAATTATGACATTAAGTTCGAAGATATTGATTCAAGCCAAAATGGTATTTTCGCAGGAAAAGATACATTATTGACGAATATTTACAAAACAGTTTATTTGAATATTGCTCTCGAAGAGAAATAGATGTTTCTGTTACTCAAAAAAAAATCATTTCAAAGATTTAAAAACATTGAAACAAGAGTTCATGAACTGAATTATTTGTTCTGGGAGTGTACAACAAGATGCAATATGAGGTGTTTACATTGTGGCAGTGACTGTTCGCAAAACAGTTCTTTTGTGGATATGCCCTTAACAGACTTCCTATCAGCACTTGATACAATAAAATCCAAACCTGATAATTTTACTGTCGTAATTACAGGTGGTGAACCACTTTTACGGAATGACATTGAAATATGCGGTAGAGAGATCAGGAAGCATGGTGCCCGATGGGGTATGGTATCAAATGGATATTTATATGACCAGCAAAAACATATTTCATTACTTAATGCAGGATTAGGTGCTTTGACTTTAAGCCTTGATGGATTGGAGAAGAATCATAACTGGTTGAGGGATTCATATGACAGTTTTTCAAAAGTTGATATAGCTATCAGTTTGGCAGCAAATTCGTCGAGGTTGAATTTTGATATTGTTACCTGCGTGAACAGAAGAAATATATATGAACTTCCCGATATTTATAATTATTTGAATGAAAAAGGAGTTAAAGCATGGCGGTTGTTTACAATAGTTCCGATCGGCAGGGCAAAAGATAATCCTGATTTGATATTGACTGACTTACAATTTAAAGAATTGCTGGATTTCATTAGTATTAAAAGAAAAGAGAAATTAATTGATGTTAAATTCAGTTGTGAGGGATATGTTGGTCGGTATGAATTAAAAGTCAGAGATAGTTTCTTTTTTTGCAGAGCAGGAATAAATATTGGCTCAATATTGGTAGACGGTTCAATATCTGCATGCCCTAATATTGACAGAACTTTTTCTCAGGGGAACATATACAAGGACAATTTTTTTGAAATCTGGGAAAAGGAATACAAACTCTTCAGAAATAGAAGCTGGACAAAAACCGGAAGATGTGAAAAATGTTCAGAATATCCATATTGTCAGGGAAATGGTTTGCATAACTGGAATAAAAACAATGGGAATGTTTTTGTCTGCCATAACGAAAGAATAGAAAAAGCTTTAAAAAACTGATATCCTCCAGAGGAAAATTGTCCAAATTAATTGAAGATTGATTTTGTTGCAGAATGGCTTTTTTGTTAGCTTTACACCCTTTCAGCGAGATAATTTACCTTTTCTGAAAATAAATCATTATTAAGTATTTAATAAAATAATAATATGAAAAGATTCGCGGTATTAATCATGGGTTTATTATCATTTACGTTTTGCAACTGTCAGAATAACACCCCTTTTCCCATTACTGACCTTCATGTTCACTGCAAAGGAGGTTTTACGATTGAAGGCGCAGTTATAAAATCCAAAAACGAAAATATCAGGTATGGGATTGTCACAAATGTCGGGATAGGATTTCCTGTTCACAGTGACAGTCAGATTGATTCTGTTATAAATTCTCTTAAGAATTACCCTCAGTTCTTAGTTGGTATGCAGGCAGAAGGCAGAGAATGGCTGAATAATTTTTCAAAAGAGTCCATAAGTAAGTTCGATTATGTATTCACGGATGCTATGACCTTCACGGATGCAAAAGGAAGAAGAAACAGAATATGGATTCCAGCCGAAACATGGATCGATAATGAGGAAGATTTTATGAATTACCTTGTCAACACAATAGTCAAAATATTAAGTACCGAACCAATAAATATGTATGTGAATCCGACATATTTGCCTGCCCAGATGGCAGATCGATATGACTATTTCTGGACTGATGAAAGAATGGACAGGGTAATTAAAGCTGCAAAAGATCATAATATCGCCATTGAGATAAACAACAGGTTCAAAATACCTTCTGCTAAATTTATAATCAGGGCAAAAAATGCGGGGGTAAAATTTACAGTCGGAACCAATAATATGGATTCCAATTTCGGTGGCGCAGCTTATGCAATCGAAATGATAAATAAATGTCATCTGACTCAGGCAGACTTTTACCAGCCTGTCAATAAAAGGCAGAATGGGAAGCTTTGATTTAGCGAGGGCATTAAAGTTCCTGCCCGGAATAATTCTTGGATTGACTGTACATGAATATTGTCATGCATTAGTTGCCCACATGTGCGGAGATTCAACTTCGAAAGATCAGGGCAGGGTAACACTTAATCCATTAAAACACATTGATCCGCTTGGGTTTATTATGTTAATCTTTGTCGGATTCGGATGGGCCAAACCTGTTCAGTTCAATGAGCAAAATCTCAGAAATCCCAAAACAGACGTTATTAAGATTGCATTAGCAGGACCCTTGTCGAATGCGGTGATTGCAATGGTACTTTCTGTTTTATTCTCTTTAATATCATATTCTTCACATAATCATCTGACACCGGTTATGCATATATTATCAGAAGTTTTTATTTATGCAATTTATATAAACTGGGGACTTTTTATTTTTAACCTGATTCCGTTGCCGCCTCTTGACGGTTCTCATCTTTTATTGTCTCAGTTTAAAAAATTTCCGGCACTCTATAATGGATTATATAAATATGGTTCACTCCTTCTGTTCGGGTTAATTTTAGTAAGCTTTCTCACCAAAATAAATGTTTTTCCTATCTGGCCTGTTATACAATTTTTTGGTGAAGGATTTCTTTCGCTTGTCGGTTACAGGTAGTAATCATTTGCTTATTCCTTTTCATTTATTCCTGTTCTATTGTTCAGGAAAATCGGAATCAGCTGCCAGCCGAAAAATATGCTGAAATTATTTAATAGCAAATAAGGAACTAATTGAGATCCCAATCACTTTGTTTTTAATTTCCGAATCAGTTGTTGTCGAAGGTAATATATTAAGAAGACCTATTCCATATTGAGCAGAAATCATGAAACCTTTTATATTTACTCCTGCTCCGAAATTTAATCCAAAATCAAATGGTTTCAAATCTTTATTTTCACCTGATCCGAAGCTTAAATATCGGAATGCGCCTTCAGATTCAATCTTGTAACCCCCTATCCCACAGGCGAAGTAAGGGCCAGCAAACAGAGATACTTTTACTACATCCGAACCAAAACTATATACTGCAATAACGGGAATCTCAAGGTAAACAGGCGCTAAAGAAAACTCAGTGGAGTCTATTTTAAAATTTGAACCTTTGGCAGAAAGCAGAAGGCCTGGCTGCAAAGTAAAATTGCCGATTACGGGAATCTCCAGAAATCCTCCAAAATGAATACCTGCCGGGGTCTCTGGCCTGGAACTTATGCCTTTGGTTTTTAATGTTATAGTCGACAGATTCAGACCAAATATATATCCGGGCTTAATCTGAGCTTGCACGTCTGTAAAAGAAACCATCAAGAGAATTGCCAAAGCAAATTTTAAATAGATTTTCATTTACATATCAATTTAATATAGAAGTTAGTATACAAATGTTTTGTTCTTGTTCTATTCCAGGATATCGATTTTTGGTATCTTCTATACAAAGTTACATCATTCAAAAGCCTAAGTCAATTTTATTTTAGCAGTGATCATGCTCTAATTTTAACCGGACCTACTTTGGGGAAGCCGACATAAGTACTCTGTCCAAACGTCAGATATTATTGTAGACGAGGACGGAATCGGCGGAGGTGTTGTGGATAATCTGAAATGTAAAGGATTCATTAACAATGAATTTCCGGTTAATTCAAACTATCAGAACTTAAGAATCGAATGCGGCAAAAAGCTTGCAGGAAAAGCTGGTGAGATTTATATTAAATGTGATCTTCTCTCTAAAGAGGTTCAGATGATAAAACAGGAACTCGGTATGCTGAGAACCTACGATGCTGATAAGGACAGGAAGCTTAGAATAATGCCTAAGGTGAATATTAAAGACATTATAGGACTCTCCCCGGACTGGCTTGACACTTTCATTATGAGAATGTGGTTTGAGACTCATACAAAGAAGGGAATGAGCATTATTGAATTGTCACAATTTCTACTATGAGCTGGTGGATTACTTTTAGTTTTTGTATGGGAAAATGAAGGGGCATAGTCGTTAAGATATGAGCCCTTTCTATTTGTGGTTCCAATATAAATTATTTTGACTTTAGTTTAAAGATGCAGTAAATTTGATAAAACATCTAACCTGGCACTTATCTCTAAAATAACCTCATATGAATAAAATACTTAGAATTGTTGGAGTAATAATATTAATTCAGTCAATCCATTCTTGTAAGAGAGAAGAAATACCGGCTGTAACAACTTCTGAAGTAACTAATATTAAATTAACTACTGCTACATGCGGTGGAACAATAATAACAAAGGGTTCTGGTACCATTCTTACGCGAGGTGTTTGTTGGAGTACAGGAACTAATCCAACAATAGAAGACAATAAAACTTCAGATGGCACTGGTGTGGGCACATTCACGAGCGACATGACTGCTCTGAATGAAGGCATAGAATATTATGTAAGAGCCTATGCTACAAATAATGCAGGAATAGGCTATGGGATGACTTTGTCATTTAAAACGTTAACCAGCGGTGTTATTGATTATGATGGCAATGCATATAAAACCATTCAAATTGGCACACAAATATGGATGGCAGAGAATCTTAAAACAGTCAGTTTGAACGATGGCACATCTATACCAAATGTACCTGACGCTGTGGAATGGGGTAATCTAGGCACTCCGGGATATTGCTGGTACCTTAATGATGAAGCCACATATAAAAACACTTATGGTGCATTGTACAATTTTAAAACTGTAAACACTGGAAAACTATGCCCCTCTGGTTGGCATGTACCTCTTGACTCAGAGTGGAATACATTAATATTAACACTTGATCCAAATGCACAATTATATTCGGACTTTATGAGCGGTATTGCTGCTGATAAACTAAACGAATGTGGTTTTTCAACCCAACCAGGTGGCTGTCGCATAAATTGGTGCAATGGGAAATTCGGTGATATTGGATACAAAGGTTATTGGTGGAGCTCTGACACTACGTATTTGGCGT
>JBEKDR010000074.1:0-20090 GCA_050014255.1 Bacteroidales bacterium
CTAGTATGAATCGGTAAGGGAGAAGAGTTTTAGTTTATCACCAAAGTTTTCTATCTTTTCCTTCGTCTTGAAAATGACGGTCACCTTTTCCCCTGGAAGCAGATCGAAATAGTTATCACTAAACCGGCCTTTTTCATCTGTATCAAGGTACAGATCCTTAACCAGTTTATCAGATGTGAGCGTAATCAGGTATCCCTGATCAGAAGCAGTATCAACTTTTGTGATAGATGGTTTTTGCAGTTTCAAATCTTTCGGCGATGAAAAATAGCAAAGGTTTGAAGCAACCAGTTTATTCCCCTGCAGCAATTTAACACTAAAGACAATCTGTGTAGTATCGAGTTTATTCATCAGCTCTTTCGTTGTAGTTTTAAAGAATGATGTACTGGTATTAGCCATCATATTTATTGGTATAGTCTTGCTCCACAATTGTTTGCCGTTGAAATCGAGTATCTCCATCTCCATTTTTGCTTTAAAAGCCTCTCTGCTGTCTGAAACAACGTTCACCATGAACTCGTTTTTAAAATTTGATGGCACGACTATTACGGGATTAAAGGCCTTTTTAACTATATAATAGAGTCCCTTCGGATTATTCTGAAAATCTATGCTCGCCCACGATGCTACCGGCCAAACATCATTAAGCTGCCAGTAAAGGCTCCCCATGGTATAAGGCATCCAGCGCCTGTGAGTCTCAAGAGAAAGTTTCATACATGCATCCTGCAGGAGCTGTGTGATATATATATAGGAATCGAAATCCTTTGGCGGATTATAGTACATCTTGACATACTTATCAAGCACACTGTTTCCAATCATAGCTTTGTTATGAGCCTTCATAACTTGTGAATTTTTATCACGATCCTCAGGAGCCGTAAACTGATATACTGTTTTTTTGTCGGGCCATGACTGAAATCCATGTTCACTGAAAAAATGTGACTGTGTTTCAAGAATATTACTGAATGGTTTATTTACATAGGCGACGTAATAATGCATGTCACCTGATTGCGGCTTATTTAAAGTCATTGGCTCCTTATATCCTCCCATGGGTGATGATGGCCAGTAATCGTGAGAATTATAATCAAATTTTTTAATAGCATCGGGAATCATTTTGTAAAAAATATCATCATAAGCCTTCTCAACCCTTTCAGTTACCTTTGGATCAACCTTTCCGGGTGCCGGAAGGTAAGCTAATATACTGGAAAGTATACTGGCTTCCTTTGGTATCTCCATTCCGAAATATTTTTTCATTAAAATATTCCAGACCAGGTCCATCTCATTGTTCCCGCACCACAAAGCAATGCAGGGATGATTATGCAGGCGCCGGATATTTTCTTCCAATTCCCTCCGTATCGATTCCTGGTACTCGGGATAATCCGGACTATGTGATGCAAATGCAAAATCCTGCCAGATCATAATTCCGTTCTTATCACATAAATCATAAAAAATATCATTTTCATATATGCCACCGCCCCAAACCCTAAACATATTCATGTTAGCTTCGGCGGCAGCAGTTATCAATTCTTTATAATGATTGTCAGAGACCCTTGAAGGAAAAATGTCAGACGGGATATAATTTGAACCTTTTGCAAAGACAGCGGTTCCGTTTACTTCGAAATAAAAGGATTTTCCTCCGTCTTTTTCTGGTTTCTGTACAAGTTTTATTGTTCTTAAACCTGAATGTATCTTATACCTGTCGATTTCATTCTGTCCCATAGTGAGTGACGCGATGAATTCGTAGAGAGGATGATCCCCGAGTCCGTTTGGCCACCAAAATGCGGGATTGTTAATAGCAAAATCTATTTTAAACTCATTCAAACCTTTTTGCAATTTAATAGTACGGGGATTAATAGCAATACTTTTACCATTGAGTGCATAAGAAAGATCCAATGCTCCATTAAAATCCGATGCAGCTTCGATTGTGACGACAGTTGTAAGAGAGGCTTTCCTTGATGTAATTGAATCCTGCACTATCTGCATACCAGTAATCCTTGCATTATCCCATGCTTTTAAAAACACTGGCCTCCAGATACCGCTTGTAGTAAGTTTCGGGCCCCAATCCCATCCAAACATATAGGCTGCTTTTCGCATGTAAGGACCAACCGACGGCCAGTCAGAATTGGCAACAAATTCCAGGTTATATCCGATTGGCGCCTCAACATTAAATTTATCTCTGCTCAGCATACCCATTGCAACCGGAGAATGAAATAAGATCCTGAGGGTATTGTTACCTTCCACTAAAATCTGTTTAACACTTGTATTCCACTCACAAAACATATTATCCGTTGTAAGTATATGCTGATCATTTAAGTAAATTTCGGAAAAGGTATCCAGTCCCTTAAAACATAGCTCAATATTTTGTCGGTTGAGTGTTGTTTTATCAACTGTAATTGTCGTTTTATATTCCCAGGAATATTTGTCGATCCATTGAAGCTTTGATTCATTATCCCTGTAAAATGGATCAGGAATTTTTTTATTTGCCAGCAGGTCAGTATGAACGCAGCCAGGAACTGTTGCATTGAGCCACTCGTTTGTCCCAACTTTATGAAACTTCCAGCCTTCATTAATTTCTTTGGCAAAAGGCAATGTTTGTGCAGATAATGGAATAGTCAGAATTAAAGAAAGGCCCAGAGTAGAAATTTTTTTTCTGAATATCATCTTTTGTCGCTTTTATGAATGTTGAGTCTGAGGTTCCAGGGCATTTGCTTTATCAAGTTCCCCTTTCCTGTAGAAATAGACCAATCCGTATTCCTCACTCAATGCTTTTCTGATCTCCTCCGGGAGTACATTGTGGGTACTTTCAACCTCATTCCATAACTGAAGAATAATTTCATCGGCTTCTTTCCGGAGATTATAATTCTTTTCTGTGAAATCAGATGTCTTTTTTACGAGTGTATTCTGATAATTCCATGCTTCAATAAAATTTTCAAATCTGACTTTTACGACTGCGATTGTTGGATTTGTTATTGGACTACCTCCTTTTTTTATCCTGAACTCCTCACCCTCGATTATCCTTCTTCCCCAGCTCATTAACTCGTTCTCAGAATTAAATGAAGGGACGGTCGATTCATCAGTGGCGAGCCCATAAAATGCCCTTGTTTCGGCAGGCAGATCACCACGAAATATTGCCATATTCATTACCCTGATAAAGTGAGTCAGATAAATCCTGGCTTTCCTTAAATTCTCATTATAGTCTTTGCCTTTTTTATTTTGCGAAGCTAATGCCTGACGATATAACTTAAAGTTATGTTCGAATTGAGGAAGAAACTTCTGAAGACGGACGATTGTTTTTGATGAAAATGCCAGTTTCTTAGGAGGAAGTTCCTTCCCTTTTTCCAATGCAGTTTTCATCGCCTTTATGCGGGCAGTATCAGTGTTGGGTAATCTTCTGTATGGCATATCCAGGTCAGGTTGTTAATAAAATGTTGATAATAGATGCGAATATAGTAATCTTTTATAAATAACAATGGCTATTCGCATTTTTATTATTCTGATTACTACAAATACCAGCTTCCTTTTTCAGACTTATAACTACTTCTGCTTATTAACGGAACTTAAAGAATTTGGTTACAGAAAAAGTCTGAAAAGTTATGATTCTTGATTACTGATCCGGATTTGTTATAGAATTAGCTAAGATATATTTCATTTCATTATAAATGTCGTTACAGATTTTCCCCTTTCGATGCTGCAAACTTTAAAAGCTTTTTCTTTAAGAATGTCAATTATAGGAGCAGGAACAAAAGGTGTCCGGAGCTCAAAAATCTCACCATCTTTCAGATGGTTTGCCTGATGAAGGATCTCGCTCATCGGAGATCCTCCTGAATTTATTATTGGTGAGGCATCGAATCTTGCTATTATCTTTTCCTCTGAAAGCCAGTCGGGTGAAACCGATACAAGATATTCGGATTTACTGCTGCCCTGGTCACCTGTACTTTGTCCTGCTTCTTTTCTTAACCGGTTGACAATCTCATCAGCATTTAAGCCTCCTATAACAGATACCTGTTGAATAGTAGCTACTCGTGCGACAGTTTTTCGCAGAATAGGGTTTTTTAGCTTTTCAAATGCCGGAGACATTTCAATAAGTACCTGTTCAAGCTCAGGAAAGCTTTCCAGTAATTCTCTGATTTTTGTTTTGGGAGTTATCGAAATTTTTTCTGATGACATAATTATTCCCTCCCCGTATAAGATAACAGCCTCTGTTCTCCCTCAAGATTCCGTAGCCTTGTAAGGTCCTGGGTGAATTCTATGGTCCCCAGATATATCCCCTTTGAATCTCTCAATGCAAAATACTCGATGTAAATAAATCTTCCCTGCATAGATATCCAGAAAGCTGCACTGTTCTGTTTCGCGGTTTTAAAATCACTGAGTATCTGTTCAACAACATGAACACTTGAAGGAGGATGGCACATCCTCACGTCGCGTCCGATTATTGCCCTGTTGCGTGTGAATATACGATCGGGGCCCAGACTGAAGAATTTTACCTTGTCATCTTTGTCTACAAATGTGAGATCAACTGGAAGAGATTTGAACAGGGCTTCGAGCTCATCAGGATTGAAGCTCCCGGTAATAAGCTGAATATTATTCCCGGTATTATAAACAATTTCACTGACATCCGTTCCGTCCGGCTTCCACTCAATTTGCGGATCGTAAAGACAAAAACCGAATTCATTTGTCTGCTTATAGATTGAATACCAGTCTTCATCTGTTAATCTGTCCATACTCATGGGAAGGAGTATCTCTTCCTCTTTTGCAATCATGTCGGATACCCCTTTTACAGCCGGCGACAAAACCAGGTCAGTTATTGTTGCCGCTTCATCAGGAGATATATATTCTTTCTGGCTGACAGCCTCCAGAGAGGCTTTAAGCAGATTCCTGATTTCATCGTGTTTCCCCCACATAACTTTCGGAGGCCCCGTAATTTCATATTTTTCGAGAAACGGGAACAGGAGATATTCCTTTCTCTTATAATGCTTATCGACATCCATCAGACTATTGAGTTGTGTGTGGACTTTTATCAGCCACTGTTTTACCTCATCTTCTTTAATTCTTTTTATTTTGCCGAATAGCTGTTCAAGTTCGTTTATTACTTTTTCCAGTTCAAGATTCTCCTTTTTAAAAGTATCCACAGGATGACCTTCGGGAACAGGTTTAGCTCCGCTCTGATCAATGTGTCCGTCAAGAACCATCTGATGGATATCGCAAAGTCTGAGCACTTCCTCGACAGGCAATCCTTCAGATATAAGCTCCTGTTCAACTTCCACCACCTCATCATAAGGTACTGATTTTAATAATTCAACAAGTCTTTTTTTTACCAGATCAGGAGCATCGCCATTATGAAGCTGGAGTATCATATGCTTGAGAAGTTCCTTACGTTTTTCTGAGTTATTGATTATTTCGCTCATCTTGTCATTCAGTTTTAATTGTTTCAGATAGAAATTAATTGTAATGTCATTTATACCAGATTTTTTTTAAATACTTTTTCGGCCAGGTTCTGCACAGTCTCTTCGGTGATAAATTGATTAATCGCTTCTCTTATTGGTGCATATTTTTCATGAAAAGGACAGGGATTGTCTGAATCACATTGTTTTAAGCCAAAGCTGCAGCCCGAAAAAGACCTGTCCCCTTCAATTGCAGAAATGAGCATTATGATAGGCAGATCAGGTTTGTCAGGTTCAAAAAAGAATCCGCCTCCTTTCCCTTTCAATGACCTGAGAAAGCCGGACCTCACGAGCCTCTGTAATATTTTTGCTATAAAAAACGGTGGGGCATTAATTTCTTTCGCTATCTCAGAAGTTCCGGGTCTTCTCTCTTTCATGTTTTGTAATTTAATGTAAACCAGCCCTCTGATGGCGTATTCTGTTTCTTTGTTGAACATATTGATCAAAAATAAAATTGTAACTTCTGCAAAAATAATAAAAATAATTTAAAAATTACCAAAAGACCTTTTTGTCTTTTATTAAAATATTTTATAGCTTTGCAGCAGTAATAAAATATTAAAAGGATGAAAAATGATATGACAATCGGTGAAATTGTAGCACTTGACTACAGAGCTGCCTCTGTATTTAAAGAGGCAGGAATAGATTTCTGCTGCGGCGGCAAAAAAAGTTTAAATGAAACCTGTTCAGAAAAAGGGATTAATCAAAATGAATTGCTTGGAAAGCTCAAGAACCTTGAGTCCGCTCCAAATAAAGGTATACACAATTTTATTGAATGGGAACCTGGATTTCTGTGCGATTATATAGTAAACACTCACCATAAATATGTTATGAAATCTATGCCGGAACTTTTAAGTTGCACAGATAAAATAGCTTCAGTACATGGTGAGAGACATCCTGAGCTTGCAGTGGTTGCAGATCTCTTTTCTCAGATCAACCATGAATTGCTTCAGCATATGAAAAAAGAAGAAGAGGTTCTTTTTCCTGCCATAAAGGAAGCTATAAGTCTAAGGTCAGAGAAAGCAAAGGAAGTTATTATCTCAGAAATAGCACGCCTTTCAGAGGAACATGAATTTGCAGGCGGAGCAATGGATAGAATAAATGTCATTACTTCTGATTATCAGGTACCTGCCGATGGATGCAATACCTATAATGTTGCATTTAAATTACTCCGTGAGTTTGAAGATGATCTTCATACTCACGTACACCTGGAGAATAATATATTATTCCCGAAAGCTTTGAAATCAGCCAATTAAAATTTATATCAAATGAATACTGCGACTAAGAATCTTGAAGATGATCACATCTGGGTTTTGAAACTTACTGATGTGATGAAAGCTGTTATTCTTTCCGGTAAGCCTGAAATTAACCATATTGAAGATATAATCGATGTTATCAGGAATTTTGCAGATGGGCTGCATCATGCAAAGGAGGAGAATATCTTTTTCCCGGCCCTTGAAAAAAAAGGATTTTCTGCACAGATGGGACCCGTAGCGGTAATGCTGCAGGAACATATTCAGGGGCGGAATTTTGTGCAGGGGATGGCTGAAAATCTTGAATTATATAAGAAAGGCAATAAAGCAGCTCTGCAGGAAATATATAGGAATATGTCAGGGTATGCTGAACTGCTCGTTAACCATATAGAAAAAGAAAACAACATTCTCTTTCATATGGCTGACAATGCCCTTTCTGATATTGAGCAGGATAATCTGCTTCATCAGTTTGAGGCTATCGAACAAATTCGTCCCGAAGGGGGGAAAGTGGATGATTATATAAATCTAATTAAAGCCCTGGCTATATTTTATAATATATAGTAAAGACTTATTATAATATGTGATAATTAAAACTGACTTAATGATGAAAACAAGAAAACTTTGGATTGGCTTTGTTGCAGTAATGGTTTTGTCTTTCTCCGTTCTGCTTTTTTTTGGGAGAGAAATCTACAAACAGGCTCCTCCGGTTCCTTCTAAGGTTGTTACACCAGATGGAACAGTTTTATTCACTGGACAGAATATAAAAGATGGTCAGAATGTCTGGCAATCCCTTGGCGGACAGGAAATAGGTACTGTGTGGGGCCATGGAGCTTATCAGGCTCCTGATTGGAGCGCCGACTGGCTCCATAAGGAAGCTGTATTTATTCTCGATAAGCTTGCTTTGCAGCAGGATGGCAAACCTTATAATGAACTAAGCACTGAGAGGCAGGCCTTTCTTAAAATTTTACTGCAGAAAGAACTGCGCAAAAACACATATGATCCTGCAACGGGAATTCTGACTATTTCTGAGTTAAGGGCAGAGGCAATTGCTTCAAACAGTAAATTCTATAGCGGATTGTTTACGAATGACCCTGCACTGGCAGGTCTGAGGAATTCATACAGCATTCCTGAAAACTCACTGAAAGATCCGGAGAGGATAGCTCGTCTTAATAATTTCTTTTTCTGGATATCATGGGCTTGCGTCACAGAGCGGCCGGGCCAGGTAATCACTTATACTAACAACTGGCCGGCTGAGGAACTTGTCGGCAACAGGCCGTCAGGATCATTGTTACTTTGGACAGGGTTCAGTGTAATCGTCCTGATAGCTGGAATCGGCCTTATGGTATGGTATTATGCTCGTCGCAGGGATGAAGAAGCTGACAAAATCCCTGTGGAATTTCCGTTATTAAAAGAAACTCAGACTCCTTCGCAGAAAGCCACGGTAAAATACTTCTGGGTCGTTTCAGCATTGCTTCTCGTACAGGTAATAATGGGTGTCATCACTGCACACTATGGTGTAGAGGGTCAGGCTTTTTATGGAATTCCTCTGGCAAAGTTACTGCCATATTCCATTTCAAGAACATGGCATCTGCAGATTGCTATTTTCTGGATTGCTACTTCATGGCTAGCAACGGGATTATATTATGCACCGGCAATCTCTGGCACAGAGCCTAAATTTCAGAGGTTAGGTGTGAATTTTCTTTTTATTGCTTTGCTTGTTATAGTACTTGGATCTCTTGCCGGCCAATGGTTAGGTGTAATGCAAAAGCTTGGTTATATCCAGAATTTCTGGTTTGGTCACCAGGGATATGAATATGTCGATCTTGGCCGTTTCTGGCAGATATTTCTTTTCGTCGGACTAATAATCTGGCTTTTGCTGATGGGGCGTGCCATCTGGCCGGCTTTAAAGCAGAAATCGGAAAACAGGAGCCTGCTTACATTATTCCTGATCTCGACAATAGCGATTGCAGGATTTTATGGGGCAGGTCTGATGTGGGGAAGACAAACCAATCTTGCGGTAGCAGAATACTGGCGCTGGTGGGTTGTTCATCTCTGGGTGGAGGGTTTCTTTGAAGTGTTTGCCGCTGTTGTTGTCGCCTTCCTGTTTGTCAGGCTGGGATTACTAAAAGCAACTACTGCCACAACAGCTGTGCTTTTCTCTACAATTGTATTTTTGTCGGGTGGCATATTGGGCACCTTCCATCATCTCTATTTCACCGGTACGCCCACAGCTATCATGGCACTTGGAGCAACTTTCAGTGCATTGGAGGTGGTTCCTCTGGTTCTAATGGGTTTTGAAGCTTGGAATAACGTGAAGCTCAGCAGGAGCACAACCTGGATAAAAGCTTACAAATGGCCGGTTTATTGTTTTATCGCAGTTGCATTCTGGAATCTCGTGGGAGCCGGAATATTCGGATTCCTGATTAATCCTCCGATCGCACTCTATTATATGCAGGGACTGAACACAACACCTGTCCATGGACATACGGCTTTATTCGGTGTTTACGGGATGCTTGGAATCGGACTAATGCTTTTCGTTCTCCGCGATATGAATAAAGAAGCCATCTGGAAAGAAAGGTGGATAAAGTTCGCTTTCTGGAGTATTAATATCGGGCTCACAGCAATGGTGTTGATAAGTGTGCTTCCAATAGGACTGGCACAGACTGTAGCCAGTGTAAAGGAAGGCTTATGGTATGCCCGTTCAGCTGAATTTCTTCATCAGCCGGCCCTGCAAACATTAAAATGGCTCAGAGTAATAGGAGATACAATCTTTGCCGCAGGTACAGTAGCACTAGCCTGGTTTATCTTCGGACTAAAAGGAGGATGGAGCATAGATAAGAAATAGATAGTGACAAGAGAGCTTAAAGTGTCGGGAGGCCTAAAGTAACAGGAGTTGCAATTATTATACAAACTTCAATCTGCTAATTTTAGGCACTCCAAACTTTAGCTCACTCCAAACTATTTGTTATTGTCCTTTTGCTTTATACTTATCAGGGTGTTAACTTAGTGGTTTCAAATCATAAAAACATTCTGATATGTTTAAAAGTGAAGTATATACCAAAAGGAGAGAGGAACTCCATAAAAAATTAAAGACAGGCATTGCACTCTTTATAGGCAATAATGAAGCGCCGATGAATTATCCTGATAATACTTACCATTTCAGGCAGGATAGCGACTTCCTGTATTTTTTCGGACTCGATCTTCCGGGATTAGCCGGACTGATGGATTTCGATTCAGGCAAGGATCGGATATTCGGTAACGACTTCGACATGGATGACATCATATGGATGGGCCCCCAGCCAACAGTCAGAGAGCTTGCTCTGAAATGCGGTATCTCTGAAACCGCCTCAATGGCTAAGCTGGAGATAACCATAAAGGATGCCCTGGCAAAGAAAAGAAAAATTCATTTTCTGCCTCCTTACCGGGGAGAGACAAAGATGATACTGGGTTCTTTGCTGAAGGAGAATCCCTGCCAGATGAAGACATTGGCATCAGTAGATTTGATAAAGGCAGCTATCTCGATGAGATCATTAAAAGAAAAAGCTGAAATTGATGAAATAGAAAAAGCAGTAGACATTGCTTACGAAATGCATGTAACTGCCATGAAAATGTGCAAACAGGGTGTTAAAGAGCAGGATATTTTCGGAGCAATTGAAGGTATAGCTCTCTCAAAAGGAGGAGGTACATCATTCCCGATAATTCTAAGCATTAACGGACAGACTCTTCACAACCATTCTCATGGGAATACCCTGATTAAAGGAAGGTTGATGGTCACTGATGCAGGCGCTGAAACAAACCTTCATTATGCATCGGATATAACCCGTACAACTCCTGTCGGAGGAAAGTTCAACGAGAAACAAAAAAACATTTATGAAATTGTTTTGAAAGCTAATACTGAAGCGATAAAAGCAACACGACCCGGTATTTCTAACCGTGATCTGCATTTTATGGCCTGCAAGATCATAACAACGGAGATGAAAAACTTAGGACTGATGAAAGGCAATGTTGATGAAGCTGTCGCTGCAGGAGCACATGCATTGTTCATGCCTCATGGACTTGGTCACATGATGGGTCTGGATGTTCACGATATGGAAGCCCTGGGAGAAAATTTTATCGGTTATAACGAAGAGGTAAAACGAAGCGAACAGTTTGGAACAGCATTTCTCCGCTTTGCCCTGCCTTATAAACCGGGTCATGTATTTACTGTTGAACCGGGATGCTATTTCATTCCTGAACTTATTGAAAAATGGAAAGCAGAAGGGAAATTCAAAGAATTCATAAACTATAAAAAAATTGATGATTATATGTCAATCGGAGGTATCCGGATTGAGGATAATGTTTTAATTACCGATAAAGGGCATAAGGTTCTCGGCAAACCTATTCCAAAAACTGTAAAAGAGGTAGAATCAGTTTGTTCCTAAATCTCTGTGTAACTCGTATGTTTGTTCTTAATTAATTGTTACACAGAGCCACAGAGGGTTCACAGAGTACCACAAAGGAAATACGCACTTTAAATTATGGGACGTCTTTTTGCCATAAGTGATATTCATGGTTGTTTTAAGCCATTTTATGAGCTTATTTTCCATACAATTAAGCTGACAAAATCAGACCAGCTCATCCTCCTTGGCGATTATATCGATCGCGGCGATCAGAGCAAAGAAGTAATAGATTTCATTATTGATCTCCATAAAGAAGGTTTCAATATTTCACCCCTTGCCGGAAATCATGAAATGATGCTGGTTGATTCCTATTATGATCAGCATGTGTTACCATTATGGTTAATGAACAGCGGAATGTCGACCTTAATTAGTTTTGGAATTGAGGATATCAGGGAAATAGATATCCGGTATCTGCAGTTTTTTACCGCACTCGAATATTATAAGATTATTGGCAACGTTATTTTTGTTCATGCCGGTTTTGATGATAATGCAATTAATCCGTTTGCAGATAAACATGGTATGGTTTGGGAGTGCCGGCTATCATATCAAAATCCAGTACTGTCCGGGAAGACTATAATTCATGGTCATCGGCCGAAAACAATTCCTTATATTAAGAAACTTATTAGTGAGAAATCAAAAGTAATTCCTGTAGATACAGGTTGCGTATACGAGAAGGAGATCGGTTATGGAATCCTGTCAGCCCTTGAAGTAAATAGCATGACTCTGTATTCCATTCCTAACTATTAAAAATCAATTTATTTACCTTACTAATTAAATGGGCTTGTTCCTGGTAAAAGCTTTTTCAGAAGGCTTTATAGAATTCTCTGTTTAGCCTGGCAATATTTGTAAGTTTTATCTGTTTCGGGCATTCTGCTTCACATGCGCCCGTATTAGAGCAGTTCCCGAATCCGAGGTCGTCCATTTTTTCAACCATAGCTCTTACTCTGTCCCTGGCTTCAACGCGTCCCTGAGGCAAAAGAGCGAACTGGGATATTTTAGCTGATACAAACAACATTGCTGAAGCATTCTTACAGGCGGCTACACAGGCGCCACATCCGATACAGATGGCTGAATCAAATGCTTCATCAGATTTTTTCTGCTGAATAAGGATAGAATTTGCCTCCGGTGCAGCTCCAGTATTGACTGAAATAAATCCGCCTGCGATTTGAATTTTGTCAAATGCGGTTCTATCAACGATAAGGTCCTTGATTACAGGGAAAGGTTTTGCCCTCCATGGCTCAACCCAGATTGTTTCTCCCTCTTTAAAGTATCTCATCGACAGGTGGCATGTGGTTACTGCAGGTACAGGTCCATGCGGATGACCGTTAATATACATTCCGCACGACCCGCAGATGCCTTCACGGCAGTCGTGATCAAACGCCACCGGATCCTTGTCCTCTTCTACAAGCTTTTTATTAAGAGCATCCAGCATCTCGAGGAATGCCATTTTGGGAGATACATTATCCATTTTGAAAGTCTCAAAGTAGCCTTTGGCACTAGCATTCTTCTGGCGCCATATTTTTAATCTAAGCTTCATATTCTCTTGAATTATTTTATCCTGATCGATACTTTTAAATCATCTTCTAAATTGCTCAGAGCTCAGGGCTCAGGGCAAAGAGTATAGAGATTCGGATTTTCCTGTGCTCTGTGCCCTGTGCCTTTATTTATAGCTTCTTACCTTCATCTCTACCTCCTCGAACTTAAGTTCTTCCTTATGGAGAATATGTGGTTTACCTTCACCTGCATATTCCCATGCAGCTACAAAAGCAAATTTATCATCGTTTCTGAGGGCTTCACCATCCGGAGTCTGATATTCTTCCCTGAAATGAGCTCCGCATGATTCATTTCTGTTAAGGGCATCAGTTACAAGGAGTTCGCTAAGTTCAAGATAATCAGCAACCCTTCCGGCCTTTTCAAGTTCCTGGTTAAGCTCAGAAAATTCCCCGGGAACACTAAGGTCTTTCCAGAATTCATTCCTAAGTTCTTTAATAAGTACCAGTGCCTTCTTAAGTCCTTCTTCGTTTCGTACCATTCCGCAATAGTCCCACATTATCTTTCCTAAACGTTTATGAAAAGATGATGCGGTTTGTTTTCCCTTTATTAAAATAAATTTATTAAGTCTTTCAATAACTGTTTTTTCAGCTTCTTCGAATTCAGGCTTACTGGTTGAGATTTTTGGAACCCGGATCTCGTCTGCCAGATAATTACTAATTGTATTTGGAAGAATAAAGTATCCGTCACCGGAAGCCTGCATCAGAGAACTAGCTCCGAGACGGTTTGCTCCATGATCAGAAAAATTGGATTCTCCTATAGCATAAAGTCCTGGAATTGTGGTCATAAGTTCATAGTCTACCCATAATCCGCCCATTGTGTAATGGCCTGCCGGATATATCCGCATTGGCTCTTCATACGAGTCAATTCCCGTGATGGTTTTGTACATATCGAAAAGGTTACCGTACTTGCTTTCGATAGCTTTTTTTCCCTGTTTCTTAATTGAATCCCTGAAATCAAGATTAACGGCAAGCCCGGTTTCTCCAATGCCAAAACCTGCATCGCAGCGTTCCTTTGCTGCCCTGGAAGCAACATCCCTTGGTACGAGGTTCCCGAAGGCCGGGTATCTTCTTTCAAGAAAATAATCCCTTTCTTCTTCAGGTATATCATTTGCAGGTCTTGAATCTCCTTTTATTTTTGGTACCCAAACACGTCCATCGTTACGCAGTGACTCGGACATAAGTGTCAGTTTTGACTGGAACTCATTCAACTGAGGAACACAGGTCGGGTGTATCTGCACAAAACTCGGATTGGCAAAAAAAGCGCCTTTCTTATGTGCCTTCCATGCTGCTGATGCATTTGAGTTAACTGCAAGTGTCGACATATAATATATAGTACCATAACCTCCTGTGGCAAGCACAACTGCATGTGCGGCATGCCTCTCAATTTCGCCTGTTAAAAGATTCCGGGCAATAATACCGCGTGCTTTACCATCAATTAATACAAGATCGAGCATTTCGCGACGCGGATACATAGTAACATTACCTTTTTTAATCTGTCTGTTCAGCGAAGAATAAGCACCCAACAGACACTGCTGACCTGTCTGCCCGCTTGAGTAAAATGTCCTTGAAACCTGAACCCCTCCAAATGACCGTGTATCGAGTGTTCCTCCATAATCGCGTGCAAAGGGTACCCCAAGGGCGGTAAAATGATCAATAACCTGATTGCTTACTTCAGCTGCCCGGTAAACATTTGCTTCACGGGCTCTGAAGTCACCACCTTTTATCATATCATAGAACAACCTGTAAGTGCTGTCCCCGTCGCTCTGATAATTTTTTGCTGCATTTATTCCTCCCTGGGCAGCAACTGAGTGTGCCCTCCGGGGTGAATCCTGGTAACAGAAAGTTTTTACACTGTATCCGAGTTCCCCAAGTGCAGAAGAAGCTCCTGCTCCGGACAAGCCTGTACCTATGACAATTATTTCAAGTTTTTTCTTATTTGCAGGATTGACAAGCTTAACAGAAGCTTTATATTTCGTCCATTTCATTGCCAACGGACCTTCCGGTATCTTTGAAATTAGTTTTCCCATGATTATAATTTTTTCCTTTTGGATTTATCTGAAAAGCCATAAAGTGATTGAAATAAAAGCAAAACCTGTAGGGATAATGATAGCATAAACAAATGCAACAATCTTAATAACAGGTGTCCATAATCTGTGATTCAGCCCTAGTGTCTGGAAAGCTGAAGAAAAAGCATGAAAAAGGTGAAAACCGAGAAGTGCAAAACAAGTAAGGTAAATATAATTGTACGCAGGGATCTTAAAAAGGTTATGAGCTACAGAATAAAAATCTTCAGGATTCCCTTTAACTATTCCGAGTTTAATGAAATAAAAATTGAAGAAATGCAGGACCAGAAAAGTGAAGACAATAGCTCCCGTCCAGATCATAAACCTTGAGAAAAATGATACTTCCGATTTGTTACGGCTGACATATCCGACGGGTCGTGACAGCCAGTTCTGGATCTGAAGCCAGATACCATATACTATATGAATAAGTATCACTCCAAACAGAACAACTTCCATTATTTTTATCAATGGGAAAGTTGCCATAAAATGTGCTGCAGTGTTAAAAGGTCCGGGTTCATTTTTAAGCAGCATCAGGTTGATAATAAGATGAATCGGCAAGAATGTGAGTAAAAACAAACCTGCTAATGCCATTGTAAATTTCTTGGTAATTGAGGAAAACAAAACTTTACTCATTGGTTATGAAATGTTTAGAGTTTATCTTTCTGTCACGGAAGGAAGTTTATCAAAGTTAAATGTATTAAGTCATATTTACAATTTTATGCTAATTATCACAAATCACTTCTGCCAGACAGGATATATTTCTATAATTGATTATTGGCTACATTTACAAAACTAAAAAAAATTATTATTATGTTCTTTTCATACAGCACAGGCAGAATTCATTATAATGATTCGGGCAAAGGCGATGTTATAGTTCTTCTTCATGGTTATCTTGAATCGTGCGAAGTGTGGGATGCTTTTTCTGAAAAACTTGCACATTCATTCAGGGTAATTGCTGTGGATCTTCCCGGTTGTGGTCTCTCGGATGTTTTTGGCGAGATACATAGTATGGAGCTAATGGCTGGAGCAATTAAAGAGCTTATTGATTATCTTAATATTAAAAAAGTGTTCCTGACCGGCCATTCGCTTGGCGGATACGTTGCTCTGGCTTTCCTCGAACTTTTTCCTGATCATCTTTCAGGGTATTGTCTTTTTCATTCACAGCCTTTTCCTGATTCTCCTGCAGCTCTTGATAAAAGAAAGCGGGAAATTGAAATAGTCAAAGTAGGCAAGAAGAACCTTATGTATCCCGATAATGTTATTAAAATGTTTGCCACCTCAAACCTTGAAAAGTTCTCTGACGCACTTCAGAGATCAAAAGATATTGCTTCGCGGATTCCGGGAAACGGGATTATTGCAGTTCTTAACGGAATGATGATCCGCCCCTCAAGGTTGTCATTTATGGAAGAAGGCAAAGTCCCCTGCCTCTGGATACTGGGGTCAATGGACAATTATATTCCTTGCGATCTTATTCAGAAACAGGTGAATCTGCCTTCTAATGCCAGAATTGTGGTCCTGAAAAATTCAGGGCATTTGGGATTTGTTGAGGAAGAAGATCTTTCAGTGAAAATTGTAAGTGATTTTGTAAAAAAGATTTTCTGATTTTTTTGCCCCCATCCCCCCTAAAGGGGGGCTAATTTACTCACATTAAGGGAAATATGTTAAAAATCACAGAATTAACCCCCCTTTAGAGGGGCAGGGGGGCCGGCATCTTACTTCGTCAGAAAATCAATAGCATATTTAAGTGTAGTGTCAATCTGCTCCCAAATAGGATAGAATCCTTTGTTATCCAGAATATTACGGGCAATATATGCTTTTATCTGGGTGTGAATTATTGTTCCTGATGTTTTTAATCCTGCCGGATCTTTCTTTATGCCACTGGCTGCCGCAAACTGAGCAAACTGATCCAGAAGAGCCTGTTTATCAAGATATTTTTCCATCTCTCCCGGTTCAATATATTTCTTAAGTTCTTCCCTGTGGCTCTCGGTATATTTAAGTGCAAATCTGTAAATGTAAGATCTGACTTTCAGGAAATAAGGTGATACACCTGAAGTATCGACCGGGACAAATTTGTCGGGCATTATACCTCCTCCTCCATAAACTATATGTCCGCCCGGTGTGGTAAATTTCAGAGAGTCAGAAAAATGAATGCTGTCTGAGACTTCAAACTCACCATGGGTATACCTTTGGTTAAGATCGTCAAAATACTTATCAAACCCATCTTTATATGGTTTTTGTATTGATCTGCCGGTAGGAGTATAATAACGGGCGACAGTAAGCCGCATTCCGGAACCATCGGAGAATGGAACAGGCTCCTGAACCAATCCCTTCCCGAAGGATCGGCGACCAATGATTGTTCCGCGGTCATTATCCTGAAGGGCTCCGGCAAGTATCTCACTCGCTGATGCACTCCATTCATCAATAAGAACCACCAGATTCCCAGTTTTAAATTCTCCCTTACCTGTGGCTTTTGCTTCATTTCGTGGGGAAGCGCGTCCTTTAGTATAAACGATCAATTGCCCTTCCTCCAGGAACTGGTCTGCGACCTGAATGGCAGCTTCCATAATTCCACCTGAGTTACCACGAAGATCGAGGATAAGGCTGTTCATGCCATGCTCTTTAAGTTCCCTGAGTCCTTTCATGAACTCATCAAAGGTAGTCATTGCAAAAGCGTTGATCTTTATGTACCCGATATGATCGTTCACCATATAATCAACGTCGACACTATAAATCGGGATTTTATCGCGGGTTATTTCAAAAGGGATAAGTTCTTTCTGTCCATTGCGGAGTATTTTTATTTTAACAACTGTACCCCTTGGGCCCTTTAGCATCCCCATTACCTTTTCGTCAATGATATGTTTGCCGGCAACGAGAGAATCATTGACATACAGAATTTTATCACCCGGTAAAAGGCCCAGTTTTTCGGAAGGTCCTCCGGGAATTGTGCTTATTACCAGGATTGTATCAGTAAGCATGCTGAAAGAGATTCCAATTCCTTCAAAATTTCCCTGCAAAGGTTCGTTGGCACGGGCCAGATCTTTTGCAGGAATGTAAACAGAATGCGGATCCAGCTTTTTTAGGATAGCCGGGATAGCACTCTCTACCAGATCATTACGGCTAACTGAGTCAACGTAATTCGACTCAATAATATTCAGAATACTGTTTAATTTATCACTTCTTAACCTGACATTTGAATGCCGTGAAAAGTCCTTATCAGATGGGAGATACCGTCCGATAATAATACCCAGAGCCAGTGAAATTCCCAATATTACCGGAAGAAAAACTATCTTTTTTGAATTATTGTACTTCATAAATTTTCTTTTCAGGGTCAATATATACCAACTCTATTCCTGCACGCTTCAGAAGATCGAGACCATCAGTATTATGATATCTGTTACAATAAACAACTCTCTTAATGCCTGCCTGTATAATCAGTTTTGAACACTCCATACATGGAGATGTTGTTACATAGAGGGTTGAGCCTTCACTTGAATTGTGCGATTTTGCCACTTTTGTAATGGCATTTGCTTCTGCATGAAGAACATATGGCTTAGTGACATTGTTCTCATCTTCACAAATATTTTCAAATCCCGATGGTGTCCCGTTATAACCGTCGGAAATAATCATCTTAGCCTTCACAATCAGAGCACCTACCTGCCTCCTGATACAGTATGAATTCTGGGCCCATATAAGAGCCATTTCCAGATAGCGCTTATCGAATGCTATCTGTTTTTCACCATAGGGCTTCAGATCAGTTTTATCTGACATTGTATCCGGAGTCTGTAATCAATTTTTAAAGGGTTCAAAGTTAATTAATTTATATTTGGTTTGCTAATCAGATTAACCATGCACTCATCAATGAACAGGCAATCGGGGTTTTAAGAATACTTAGGTTGTTATAATTATTCTTAAAGCCGTAATGTTAGAAATACAGATGAATAAGTTAATTTTGGATCTACGAACCTGAATAAATTGAACTAGGAAATATTTTGCTGACAAATTTAATAAAATCATGTTCAAAACTGACCACTTACACCCGTTAATAGTGCATTTCCCGATTGCACTTATAACTGTTGGATTCTTATTTGAAGTTGTTTCACTTTTTTTCAGAAGCGAGAAGTGCCTTTCCAAAACCGGGTTTTATCTCATGGTGCTGGGATCCCTCGCAGCAATTGCCGGCTGGTCTTCAGGCCACTTATTCACTGAAGAGCCTACTCAGGGTGAGATTCTAAAGGTATTCCTCAAACACGAAACCGGCGCTCTTGTTACAATGATCCTTATTGTTTCAGGTACAATCTTCAGAATTTGGCTGATGGTAAAAAAGAAAGAGGAGACTCCTCTGAAATGGATAGCCTTTGTTTTTTATCTTTTGGCTTTTATTGCCGTAACCTTCACAGGGTTTATGGGAGGTTCCATGGTCTATGATTTCATGATGGGGCAGTGAAAATTTTATAAGATGGCAACGTAATACTTCCAGATCGTAAACTATGCCTGTTTTTAAAGCTCAAAAAGATTATTGATTATTTGCAGTGGTTGGTTAATAACATTTTGACTTATCAACTGTTTTTTAAGAAAGCTAGGTATAATTTTGCATCTGGTTCTAAGTCATGGAATGACATTTGCTAATCAAAAGAGTTGATTCGGAATTTGTAATTTGAAAAAAAATGAAGAAGATTTTATCGGTTTTTCTTTCCTTAATAGTTTTTGCAGGTTTATCAGGACAGTCATTATTTACAGATAAACGTGATGGCAATGTTTATCATACGGTTACAATCGGAGGAGTTACCTGGATGGCAGAAAACCTAAAGTATATAGCTAAGAGCGGGGCGTTCTATTTTGATAACGATTCAAACAATATTCCTGGATACGGCGTTCTTTATGAATGGAAAACAGCTTTGAACTCCTGTCCAAAAGGTTGGCATCTTCCATCAGGGTATGAGTTTCAAACTCTTATTAATCATTTTGAGCAGAAAGAGACATGGGGAAAAATAGCTTCCGATCCATCTTCATTCGGAATTCAGCTTGGAGGAATGCAGGATTATGAAGGCACCTTTTCAGAGATGGATGAAAGTGGCTACTACTGGACTTCCACAGAATACGATAAGACGAATGCAGAATATTTCAGTTATCTTCTTATAGATGATAAACCTGTAATTGATATCTCAAGGGAAGAAGATATGGCAGATATTCATGGAACAGAAAAGTCTAATAAATATTCTGTACGGTGCCTCAAAGATTAAGTGCGCCCAGACGCACACGAAACAACCGGGACCAAAAAGCCCCGGTTAATATAAGTGAGTATGCTGTAATCAAGATGATGGGCTGCAAACAAGTTATCTCATATTGGAATGAAACG
>JBEKDR010000075.1:0-28762 GCA_050014255.1 Bacteroidales bacterium
CTTAGTAAATTGAGTCTTTAAGGATTAAACTTAATAAGCGTAACTTTAAGAATCAGAGTTTCACCTGGTGATATCACAAACCTCTTCTGACCAGGAATCTCTTTTCCATAAAACCCGCTATTTATCCCATAAGCCAGATCAGGTGGAATAACAAGAAGTCTCGTCTCCCCTGCTTTCATATAATTTAAGGCTTCATTTAAACCTTTTACCAATTCATTTTTCCCCATTGTGTGCAAAAAAACAACAGGTTTTGATCCGGGTGTTGGTTTTCCGTTGTCAGCAGAACTTACAAAACTTAAACCCGATATTAATTTCCCGCTGTATTTCATATGAAGCACTGAGCCATCTGCAGTTGCATTACCTTTTCCCTGTACTATTACTTTATATCTCAGACCATCGGCAAAAGTCTGCAATCCGGGATAATTTTCAGCTATATACTTCTCCTCCCGCGATTTTCTGGCCTCTTTATCAAAATTGACCTTTCTCCATTGTTTGCTCAAGAGCTCTTTAAAAACCTCGTCGTTCACAATGAACTTTTCAGCTTCCGGGCCAGCCCTGACAATTGTAACTGAACGAGTCGTATCTCCCTGTACGATATTATTCACCACATCCATACCATCAATAACCTCCCCGAAAAGCGTATAGTTACCATCCAGATAAGATCTGTCTGCCAGGGTTATATAATACTCACACGTGTTTGTATTTGGACCAGAGTTGGCCATACCTATCATCCCTGCTTTGTTATGGCTCAGATCGCTGATCTCATTTGGGATCTCATATCCTGTTGAATTAACGTCTGAATTTGCCGGATCTTTGACTGTTGCTGGTTCCCCGCCCTGAATTACATGTCCTTTTACCACCCTGTGCCATATTGACCCTTTATAAAACGGCACCCCTGACGGATAGGTAGCATTTGTAATGGTTCCTTCAGCGAGCCCGATAAAGTTAGCCACAGTCATTGGCGCTTTCTTATAGTCCAGAAGAACTGAGATCCTTCCTTTATTGGTATTAAAATCAGCATAAATTCCGTCAGGCATGAAGTATCCTTCGCGGGAAAGAAGATGATCAAGATCTGCTATACCATATGCAATAACCGCGGTTACCAGAGAGGAATACTCCTCATAAGCCGGAATAATCTCATTATAGGTGTCGAGAGTAGTATGCCATGTGCGGCTATATTGATGCTCTCCTTTTGTGATGAATCCGAATGCAGGCACTCCTTTCTGTAAAAATGAAAAAGTATCGGTTCCTCCTCTCCCTCCCTTTCTCAGAGGCTTGCTCCTTTCCGTAAGTTCAAACGGATATTTTGGATTAAGACTCAGAATCGGTTTAATAACCTGTTGAAAATCAGCCATCATAGCCTTTGACACGGCTAATCCGGATATGCAGTTGGTTCCTCCGTCGCGATTAAAAACTGCAGATATTCTGGGAAGTTTATCAGGGTTTTGTTTTACCCATTCAGAGGAGCCAAGCAGACCATACTCTTCACCAGCCCATAAATGGACCATTATGGTGCGTTTGGGTTTACCTCCTGCTGCCATTATTAATCGCGCTGCTTCCATTGCTACGGTAGCACCGGAAGCATTATCGATAGCAGCTGAAGCACCGTCAAATCCATCAAGATGTCCCCCAAGTACGACGTATTCATCGGGGTACTCTGTACCAGGTATCCAGCCGATCACATTATGATATTTTACCGGGCCCGGTCTGAAATAGTTTCTTATATCAAATTCCAGTTCGACCCTCTCCCCTCTGGATACCAGTTCTTTTATCTCATTATATTGTTTATCAATGAGTTTAATATCTGGCAAAGTTGGAAGGTTGTCCCAGGAATCAACTTTGTGGTACAATAACCTTATTGGAAAAGTTGAAAGTTGTATTGTTCCCAGGGCGCCCGCTTCACGGATCAACCTAGTAAGTTCAGATTCACCTTCCCGATCGCGTGGCCATCCTGTATTGACTCCGTCAATCAATATCCACGCACCCTTTATAGTATCCCTCACTGTCCAGAATTCCTCAACCGTCCGGGGTGAAAGCATGACATGTCCTTTCTGCCGGCCTTTTGTTCCGGCAGTATAGGATGGTGTGCCAAAATCAAGAGTTATCTCTTTGGGAGAAATCATCTTGCCGAACCATGCTCCCCTGTTAAAACCGACAGCCATCTCACCTGCTTCCTGCATTTCAGCCATCATGCCCCACGAACGCATTGTATTAACAGCCCAAACGCAGGCACTGTGATAACCATCTGAACCGGTGAGACGATCACCAAACCGGTTTGTCAGAAAATCAATGTGCTCCATGACCTTGTTGTCAGTGCTGCCAAGATCAATAATCCTGTCAACAACAGGATCTTTCTGACCACTTGCAAGAAGAGTCATTAACAAAAAGGCATTCAGGAAAATAGATCTTTTCGTTTTCATCTTATTAAAAATCAATTAATTCTTATAAGTATAGGTGATCATAGATATAAACTCAACTATCTTGTCATTTAGAGTGAGATTCCTCATTTCTCCGCCTTACGGCGGATCCATTCGGAATGACATGCAATCTTATGGTCAGGATTGGAAGAAGTCTCTTATAATCTATAATTCGACAGCGAAGAATCTCCAGATCATTTTCCGAAAAAATTCCTTAACCAGAAGTTATTTGCTTCATTTTTTGAATGCGTAGCTTTTGCCCCGCCCCATCCATGGCGCCCTTCGGGATATAACATGAATTCAAATTCTTTACCTTCGTCTTCCAGCCTGGAAATCAGATATATTGAATTCTGCATGTGAACATTGTCATCCATATCTCCATGAGTCATGTATAGTTTACCTTTGTAGTTTTTGGCAAAAGTGATAGTTGAGCCATCTTTATAGCCTTCAGGATTATCCTGCGGTGTATCCATATAACGCTCTGTGTAAACATCATCATAGAGGCGCCAGTCAGTGACTGATGATCCGGCAAAACCATGAGTCCAGTAATCAGCACCTTTTGTCAGAGCCAGACAGGTCATATAACCACCGTAAGAACTGCCGGTAATGCCTATACGTGTAGAATCAACAAATGGTTTTGTACGCAACCACTTTACAGCATCTTCATAATCAAGGATTTCCCATTTACCGAGAGATCTGTAAAGATAATCCAGACCCCTCTTCCCAAACTGACCTGACCCGCGGTGATCGACTGTAAATGTTATTATCCCGTTCTGGGAATACCAGGATGGATTATTTCCCTGCCACCTGTTAGTAACATTCTTGGAATTAGGGCCTCCATAGATTGTAAAGACGACCGGATATTTCTTTGCAGGATCAAAATTAAGAGGATAAGTTATGATTGCCGGCATATTGAAAAGCCCGTCGGAAGTCATTATCTTTAGCATTTCCGGCCTTGAACTCTTTGCAGGGTCGTAAACAGGTTGTTCAAATTTATATATCTCCCTTATTTTATTCCCGCTTTTATTGTAAGAAATAATCGATCCTGGACTTGTTATGCTGTTCCAGGTATCGATAAAGTAAGTTCCTTTAGGTGAAATACTTACATTATGGGTACCCTCTCCGGAAGTTATCTGCATTAAATTTCTACCATCCAGCCCGACCCTGAATGCATGGCTGTCTGTCGATTCAGTTCCCGTTGCATAAAAATATGCCACTTTTTGATTCTCATCCACCCTGTCGACACTTGTTACCCTGAAATTGAAGTTTGTAAGCTGCGAAATAAGTTTCCCATTCCATCCATAATAGTAGAGATTTTCCCAGTCAGTTTTATAGCTCCTCAGGATAAATCCTGATCCATTTTTCATCACATAAATATCCTCATGGAATTCTACCCATGTCTTTCTGCTTTCATTGTATATTTCCGTATAATCGCCGGTTGACGGATCAGCAAGTATTATATTAATGACATTCTGATCGCGATTAATTACCTGTATAGCAAGCTTCTTGCTGTCGGGTGTCCAGAATGGCCATGCAATGTACTGATCAACAGTATAATCGGTTTTTACCCATGTCGTTTTAGCAGTTGCAAGATCTGCAATACCCATCTTCACCATGGGATTCGGATCACCTGCTTTAGGATATGGAGTAGCTTCAATAAGGCCGTGAACACCATCAGGCTCATCTAACCTGTTAAGAGTGAAAACAGGAACATTTGTCTCATCGGTTCTCAGGTATGCTATCTTTTCCCCGTCGGGAGACCACCAGAATGCTGCATAATGACTTGATCTCTCGAGAATCTCCTCCATATAAACCCATGAGCAATATCCGTTATAAATCTTATCGGAAGCATCAAAAGTCAGTCTTGTTTCCTTATTATCAGTGAGATCGTACACATAAAGATCCTTGTTTTTTGTATAAGCTATCTTCTTTCCGTCAGGAGAAAAACGTGTATTAACTTCAGGATTTTTGTCGTTGGTTAATCTTCTCAATTCTTTATCACCTATTGTAAAAAAGAAGAGATCATTATCTTTTATGATGACAGCACTTTTTTTATCGGGATTGATCACATCGTTCATACTTAATGAGATTCCTGAAGGCAGAGCCTGAGACAATATCTCCCGTTCTGATTTAAAAGAAGGGATTACGACTCCTTTCCCGGTTTTTATATCAACGCTCTGAATAACAGGGTTTTTATCTGAATCAAAATTCCTTATCTGATAATGCGCATCGTCTGTCCATCCTATTATGGAAACCTGATTTCCTCCCCGCTGGGGCATTTGTGCTCTAGCATTATCAACCAGCATCATTGCTGGCAGCATCACGAAAATTAAAAAGTGAAAGAAGCCCAATCTTCGCATGAGTATTATATTTAAGATGTGAATATTCATAAACAGAAAAACAAAAATAGGAATTTTTAATATGAATTCATCCTCACTGCTTACTATCACAAACAATGAAATTGTTTTACTTTTTGTATTTTTACATAATTAAAGGAGGGTAAGGATCGAAACAAAATCTATTCAGGAAATCGGGTGGTTAAAGCTTGATAATGCAGCTAAGCTGTTCCCGGCAATAATGTCAGGGGAGTTGACTTCTGTATTCAGGATAACCGCATTTCTTAAAAAACCGGTAAAATTTTCGCCGATCAAAGAGGCTGTTGAGATTACATCCCGTCGTTTTCCCTACTTCAGTGTTTCGCTTGCGAGTGGATTGTTCTGGTACTATCTTGAATATAATCAGAAGTTTCCGCGGATTCAGACCGAAGAAAAAATACCCTGTACAGCATTTGCAGCAAGAAGGAAAAATGAACCTCTCTACAGGATACTGGTCAAAGAAAACAGGATATCTGTTGAGTTTATACACATCCTCACAGATGGAGGTGGTGCTTTCGAATATCTTAAATCTCTGCTTTTTACTTATTTCAGATTAACCGGCAATTCTATTCATTCGACCGATGGCATTATTTTGCCGGAAAGTCCCATAACGGATGAGGAGATGGAAGATGGCTATAAAAGGTTTTTCAGGAAAAGGATACCACCTCCGGGAAAACTTACAAAGGCCTGGCATCTGCCTTTCAGACTTGATGAAAAACCACGGTTGAAAGTAATTCGTTCGGAAATTACTCTTGATAAACTAATTGAGGTTGCCAGGAGCTTTAATGTATCGGTCACTGAATATATGGTTTCCGTATATCTGTTCTCTCTTCAAAAGATTTTTCTTGAAGAAAAGGAAAAAGTAAAGAAACCAAAAAGAGGGGTCTTGCGTATCGAAGTCCCTGTTAACCTGAGAAAAAAATTTCCAAGTAAAACCATGCGCAATTTTTCGCTCTTCGTTTTGCCTGAAATTGATCTGAGACTGGGTGTTTATTCCTTTGATGAGATTTTGAAGATTGTCCAATATCAGTTGCAGACCGGGGCTGATATCAAACAGATTACCAGATTTTTATCGCAAAATGTAGGTCATGAAAAAAGTCCTTTTGTAAGGTTGCTTCCTCTCTTTATCAAATCGATGGCTATTTCGGCTGTCTATCGAAGGCTTGGCTCAAATCAGTGTTCCGGAATTCTGACTAACCTTGGAATGGCAAAGTTACCTTCAGAAATGGAAGACCTGATAGATTCATTTGAACTTGTACCAACTCCTCCAAATACCCATGTTAAAGTAAATTGCGCTATGGTGACTTTCAGGAACCAGCTGCGTTTGAATTTTGGTAATATTTCCAGATCAACCAGATTTGAAATGTACTTTTTAAAACATCTTACAGAATCAGGGATACACGTTAAAGTACTGAATAATAAGTAAATATTAGAATTATGAGCTATTGCACAAACTGCGGAGTAGAATTGGATGAGGGACTAAGCTCCTGTCCTCTTTGCGGATTTACTGTTGGAAAAGCAATCATCACTGAAACCAGGGATCAGTCAGAACATTACCCTTCTGACATTATACTATTGCATAAAAGAGAAACCAGGAAACACATCTGGGAGCTTTCCGGCATAATATCCTTTTCAGGGATAGTAGTTTGTACCATAGTAGATCTGGTCATTCGTAAAAGTCTGTCCTGGTCACTTTTTGCTGATACTTCGATACTTGCATCATGGATTTGTCTCACCTTGATATTGTTGGCTTTCAGGAAATATTTCTTAATTATTCCCGGGCTCCTTATTACTTTACTCACTATGCTGCTTTTATTCAATCTCTTCTCACCTCCTTTCAAATGGTTTTTTGGTATAGGATTACCAATTACAATTGCTTTTTTCGTCGCAGTCAGCATTATTATTCTTCTCTGGAAAGTAGCTAATTTCAGAGGATTTAATATCCTCGCGATCGCATTTATTGTGCTTTCCGGATTTTGCATTGTTGCTGAAGTTTTCATTGATAAGTACTTATCCGACGTTGTGGATATCCGTTGGTCGGCTATCGTAGCAGTATCAGTTCTTCCTATAGCCCTGGTCCTGCTCTTTGTGCATTACAGGATGAAGAAGGGGAAGCGACTTGATAGCTATTTTCATGTATGATGTAATATAGTCGGCAGTCGACGGACATGATCTTTATACTAACATATACCGAAATACAATAAGGAATGCCATATTAATGTAAGAAGACAATTGAATGGACGTACGATGGCATGTCCTTTAATTTTATCAGATAAATCTCCTCCCAAAAAAGCAAAAAACAATAATCTTTATTTAGAACAATTATAAATTTGTGTTATTTTATTCACACTGTTATTTTATTCACACTAATTGATTATCTTTGTCCCGTAAAGATTTTTATGCTTTAAAATACATAAATAGAATCCAGTCAATAAGAGAAAAAAATAAATAAATTTAAGTGAGCAAAATTATGCGAAGAATATCACTTAAAATATTAAACTTAACAGATTAAAGAATGTCAAAAATCACGTCACTGGCGAATCTGAAAAAGAAACGCGATCAATTAAAGAGCGGATCGGACAGCACGATTAAAGCCCTTTCTCCTGAGAATGTTGTTCAGGTGAAGGTTGCTATGGCTACTTGCGGTATAGCATCCGGGGCTAAGACCATCATGGAATTTTTTCTGGAACAGCTTGAGAGAAGAAATATTGCAGCTGTTGTAACTCCGACTGGCTGCATGGGTTACTGTTATGCAGAACCTACAATTGAAGTTAAACTTCCGGAACAGGACCCGGTAGTATTTGGTTTCGTTGATCTTAAAAGGGCAGACCAGATCATTGAGAAATACATCAAAACAGGAGAACTGGTAGATGGTATCATCCCTGTAAATTATCAAACTATTGACCTAAACGTATAAGGAGGAAAAACTATGTCAAAATACAGTATGCATCTTCTTGTATGCGGTGGCACAAGTTGTCATGCTTCAGAAAGCGATGCTATTGTCTGCAATTTACGGGATGAACTTGAAGCAAAGGGACTGATAGATTCTGTTCAGGTCATTCTGACCGGTTGTTTTGGTTTTTGCGAGAAAGGACCGATTGTGAAAGTAATACCTGACGATACTATTTATGTAAAGGTTAAACCTGAAGATGCCCAGACTATCGTTGAAGAACATGTAATAAAAGGAAGGAAAGTCACCAGACTATTATATAAGGATCCCGTAAGCAAGGAACCCGTAACCGATTCAAAAAATATGGTGTTTTTCAAAAAACAGCTCAGGATTGTTCTTCGCAATTGCGGTTTTATTAATCCTGAGAACATTGATGAGTACATTGCCCGTGAAGGATACCAGGCACTAGGAAAAGTATTAACTGAAATGACACCTGAAGAGGTCATTAAAGAGGTTAAGGATTCAGGTCAGAGGGGGCGTGGTGGTGCCGGATTCTCTACAGGTATCAAGTGGGAACTCGCCCGTAAAAATCAGTCTGACGAGAAATATGTAGTTTGCAATGCCGACGAAGGAGACCCAGGCGCATTTATGGACCGTTCTGTCCTTGAAGGTGACCCTCACTCCGTTCTTGAGGCAATGGCCATTTGCGGTTACAGTATTGGCGCAGACAACGGGTTGATTTATATTCGTGCAGAATATCCGCTTGCCATTGAAAGGTTAAAAATCGCAATAAACCAGGCAAGAGAGTATGGATTACTTGGGAATAATATATTAGGTACCGGCTTTAACTTTGATATAAAACTTCGCTATGGCGCCGGTGCATTTGTTTGCGGTGAGGAGACAGCTCTTATTCATTCTATGGAAGGGCTTCGCGGTGAGCCAACAGTAAAACCACCGTTCCCTGCAGAATCAGGCTATCGCAACCGACCTACAAATGTTAACAATGTTGAGACCTTTGCCGCAATTCCTGCAATAATCCTGAAAGGAGCAAAATGGTTCAGCAGTATTGGGACCGAAAGATCAAAAGGAACCAAAGTATTTGCCCTTGCAGGAAAGATCAATAATGTCGGACTGATTGAAGTCCCGATGGGGACTACACTCAGAGAAGTGATCTTCGAGATCGGAGGAGGTATCAGAAACGGTAAAAAATTCAAGGGCATTCAGACCGGAGGTCCATCAGGCGGTTGTCTGTCCGAAAAACATCTCGACACTCCTATCGACTTCGATAATCTGATAGCTGCCGGCTCAATTATGGGATCAGGGGCTATGATTGTTCTCGACCAGGATGACTGTATGGTATCTATGGCTAAATTCTTCCTTGATTTTACAGTTGAGGAATCATGTGGAAAATGTGCGCCGTGCAGAATCGGAAATAAACGATTACATGAACTGCTTGGCCAGATTTGTGAGGGAAAAGGTACTCTGAATGATCTTGACAGACTGAAGAATATGAGTTTAGTTATAAAAGATACGGCCCTTTGTGGTCTCGGACAGACTTCACCTAACCCGGTGCTCTCGATGATGGAGAACTATTATGAGGAGTATGTTGCACATGTGACTGATAAGAAGTGCCCGGCAGGTCAGTGCCGCAGCCTGATGGAATATGTTGTCAATGCTGAAAACTGTGTGGGCTGTACTGCGTGTGCAAGGGTATGTCCTGTAAATGCTATCTCAGGTGAGAGAAAAGAGGTTCATCTTATTAACCCTTCTATCTGCATAAAATGCGGTGCCTGTATGGAGAAATGTAAGTTTGATGCAATTTTTATCAGATAATCAAAAGAATAATGGAAACAATAAAGCTTACTATTGATAATAAAGAGGTTGATGTACCAGGCGGTACTACAGTATATAAAGCTGCAAGAGAGTTGGGAATTGATATTCCGACCCTTTGTTATATGGAGCTGCATGATATGAATATTGAGAACAAACCGGCAGGTTGTCGTATTTGTGTTGCAGAAGTTTCAGGGCGAAGAAACCTGGCTCCCACCTGCTCAACAAAATGTGAACCCGGAATGGTTGTAAAAACTCATACGCCAAGGGTTCTTAATGCTCGGAGGACGGTAATGGAGTTCATTCTTTCTGACCACCCAAAAGACTGTCTTGTATGCTCTAAATCAGGCACATGCGAACTCCAGGCAATGGCTCATCGCCTGGGAATCAGAGATATTCCGGGTGCAGAATATGCAGCAGTTTCAACTTACAGAAAAGATACTTCCCCGTCAATTATCAGGGACCTTGATAAATGTATAATGTGCCGTCGCTGTGAAATGATGTGCAATGAGGTTCAGACCGTAGGTGCTATATCGGCAGTAAACAGAGGTTTTATGGCTACTGTTGCACCGGCATTTGAGCAGAATCTTGAACATTCTACATGTACTTATTGCGGACAGTGTGTTTCTGTGTGCCCAACAGGTGCCCTAACAGAGGTTAATCATGTTCCCCAGGTACTCAGAGCTCTTGTAGATCCTGCAAAAACTGTTGTAGTACAAACTGCCCCTGCCGTTCGTGCTGCACTTGGGGAAGAGTTCGGACTTGCTCCGGGAACACTGGTGACAGGCAAAATGACTGCAGCTTTGAGAGCTCTGGGATTCGATTATGTATTTGATACCGACTTCGCTGCTGATCTAACTATAATGGAAGAGAGCACTGAACTTCTTGACAGACTGAGCAGGCACCTGAAGGGAGATGCAACTGCAAAGATACCGATATTGACATCGTGCTGCCCCGGCTGGGTCAATTTCTTTGAAGAATATTTCCCCGATCTCAAGGATGTACCATCGACTGCAAAATCGCCTCAGCAGATGTTCGGAGCGATAGCTAAAACATATTTTGCCGACAAGATCGGTATAAACCGGAAGGACATGGTTGTAGTATCTGTAATGCCATGTCTGGCTAAAAAATATGAATGCCAGAGAGAAGAATTTTCAATAGATGGAAATCCTGATGTTGATTTTTCAATTTCAACACGTGAACTCGCATCATTCATCAAACAGGCAAATATTGATATCAAAAACCTTCCGGATGAAGAATTTGATTCGCCATTGGGAGAATCGACAGGAGCCGGAGTAATATTTGGCGCTACAGGCGGGGTAATAGAAGCAGCCTGTCGTACAGCTTATGAACTCTACACTGGTAAAAAACTTGAAAGACTCGATTTTACAGAACTCAGAGGTATGGACGGTGTCCGTTCTGCAACAATTGATTTTGACGGCCTTCCTCTGAATATCGGGATTGCCCATGGACTTGGCAATGCAAGAAAGCTTCTTGACGATGTAAGATCAGGCAAATCGAAATTCCATGCAATTGAGGTTATGGCTTGTCCGGGAGGATGTATCGGTGGTGGCGGACAACCGTTGCACCATGGCAATTCGGAGGTTATCAAGGCAAGGGCGACTGCAATTTACACAGAAGACAGGAAAAAGCCTCTGAGAAAATCACACGAGAATCCTTTTATAATAAAACTTTATGAAGAATTTCTTGGCAAACCCGGCAGTGAAAAATCTCATCATTTGCTTCATACTCATTATTTTGATAAAAAGAAAAAGATCCTAATTAAAAAATAGAAATATAATATTCGACAATAATAATATTCACCGTTATGTCTCATATAAAAATAGAATTAAGAAAAGAAGATGTGGACTTTATAAAAGGAGTATGTGCTACTTTTGACAATGATCCCCAGGAACTTATAAACGTTCTTCATACATGCCAGGAACATTTTGGATATCTTCCTGCTGAAGTTCAGGAAGTCGTTTCTGATGGCCTCAACATGCCTGTTGCCAAGATCTATGGAGTTGTGACTTTCTATTCATTTTTTACGATGACTCCAAAAGGTAAGCATCCGATAAGCATATGTCTGGGAACAGCTTGCTATGTCAGGGGCGCCGAAAAAGTACTTGATGAGTTTAAGAAAGAACTTGGAATTCAGGTTGGCGAATCAACAAAAGACAGCAAGTTCTCATTATCGAGTCTCAGATGTGTCGGCGCATGTGGTCTTGCACCCGTGGTGCTTGTCGGAGATAAAACATATGGAAGGGTGGCACCGGATGATGTGAAGAATATTTTAAAAGAATATGAATAACTTAGTTTTAGGATTTGATTTTCATGTTTCAGTTAACCCGGGATTGCTGATGAGTCCCGGGTAAATTTTTATTCAAAGATTGAATTGCTTATTTTTCTAAAATCATCCTTTTCATTCTATAATTATCTTATTCAGATATGCTTTGCCATTACATGTGGTTCGGATATAATACATTCCTGAAGCGAAACTGGTCAAATCAAGTTGAATAGAAGTTTCAATGGAATAATTATTAAAACTGCGAGATAATAGTACTTTACCACTAAAATTGAATACTTCGCAGGTCAATTTTTCATTTTCAAAATTAATAAATTTAACGTTTATCGTTCCATCCGATATGGAAGGAAAGACTTTAATCAGACCATCATCTTGATTATCAATATTTTTATCAGGTGCAACAATCTTCAAATTTGCAATACTGAAAGAAGATGGTTGCCGGAATACACTTTCGGGCAGACTTTCAAACCTGATAACTCCTTTCGGTGAAGAAATAGAGTCTAAATCTATTATTACATTTTTTGACAGTGGAGTGTTGTCATTATCAGAATTATAGATTTCCTCAAAACTCACACCTCCGTTCACAGACAGATTGACGATAAGAGGTCCACTCTCTATTGTTTCATCGAAAGAAAGTGATTTTTTACCAGCGACAGTTGAAAAATCAACATGGAGGTCAAGATTTCCAGTTCCATTATACATTTCGGAACTGTTTGGAGAATACCTGGCTGACCTTATTTCTGGAATCCACGAGTTGCTCGGATTGCTCCAGTACTCTGAAGGAACGAGAGCATATAAGCTGTCGTATGACTGCCATTGGTTTCCAAAATCTTCAGAGAAGGGTATCGATGCGTAATATACAGGTACCTGTGTGTATATTTTTACATCATCAATAAATATATTGGTGATGGGCCAAGTCCTGTTATATGCTTCAAACCTGATTATTCCCATGGATGTACTCACATGACCAAGACTGATAACTTCTTTCGACCAATCATCTACAGGACCAGAAAAAAAGCACTCTTTAAAATTAATCCCTCTATCTTCAGATAAATAAACGCTGAGAGTATTGGTAACATTAATATTAGGAGTGTGCTGTGCAGTTTCAGGGTGATTAAGATACCTGAAAGAGAGAATTTTATTGCCTTCATCTGATGCGAAGTAAATATGGAGATCTAATTTCCCCGTTAGAGCTTGGGAATTCCCGAAGGCATTAAAGCAGGCGGAATGCGATGAACCGTCTGCGCCATAATTTTGTGTATTATAGTCTTTGGACCATGCATCGCGAGCGCTTCCGTCATCATCGCGGCTCCAGGAGTTATTACCTGTTGCAGGAGTGTTTTTCCAGTAGATGGAAGGAACATCACGGATGTCATCACGATTAATCCATGATTGTTCGAAATCTTCATAAAAAGGTATTGCAGCATATGCATTTATTGCATCTACTTTAATAATGCTGTCAGCAGAAACACCATTTGATACAACTAATTTAACTGAATAAGTCTGCAGGGTACCGAAAGTATAAGTGGGATTCTGAGAGGTTGCATCAACAGTGCCATCATTATTAAAATCCCATTTCCATGAAGTCGGATTACCTGAAGAATGATCTGTAAATTGAACTGTCAATGGAAAAGCTTTATTCGAAACATTTGTTGTAAAATCTGCAACCAGATTATCAATTCTTATCTCATCCAGCCCGATATCAGAAGTATTGCGCAGACCGGTTGCCTTAAACCTGATGACCCCTGAAGAAAACCCGATGTCACCCAGATCAAGAACCTCCCTCACCCAATCCACTGTAGTAGTTAAATGCATTACCGGACTTCCAAAGGATTTACTCCCGTCGCCTGACAAATAGATTAAAAGGGTATCCTTACCACTTAGATTATTATACCAGAATGAAAGACGTTTATTTCCGGGTCTCGCAGAAAAATCAATAAATATATCGAGGTTGCCGCTAAAACTGGATTCATTTAAAATCGGATTAAAAGTATAAGAATGAAATCTTGCAGAATGAAAAGTACCAAGAGCGCCCTTAGGATAGTAAGAGCCGTCATATATCGAGTCAGACCAGGCTCCGCGTGCGACCCCATCATCATCTCTGCTCCATGAGTCATTACCTGAGGCAGGAGTGTTTTTCCAGTAGTTGGAAGGAACATCACGGAAGTTGTTACGATTTGACCAAGTATTTTCGAAGCTTTCAGTAAAAGGGAGTGGAGAATAAGAATTTACAGATATATAATTAGGTTTGACAACACTGTCTCCCGGAGAATCCGGTTTTGATACTTTAAGTTTTACTGTATAGGTTCCGGGTGCAGTGAATGTGTATGATGGATTCTGTGTGGTTGCATCCACTCTGCCATCGTTGTCAAAATCCCACTGGAAGGAAACCGGATTACCCCTGGATTGATCGGTGAACTGTACTGACAATGGTGCATCCCCAACAAGTTCATCAGAAGCAAAATCTGAAACAACATCACTCACTACTACTTCATCCAAACCGATATCAGAAAGTGTTGCGTTAGAAGTTGTTGCCATAAACCTCACAACTCCGATAGAAGTATTAACATTACTTAAATCTATAATTATCTTTGTCCAGACTAATTTAATACCCATGCTTGTCAAGGGGGAACCAAATGTAATTCCACCATCATTTGACAATAATATCTTAAGACTATCGGTTCCTGAATAATTTATATACCAGAAAGATAAATATTTATTTCCTTGTGCAGTAGAAAAATCGAGGTACAGGTCTAATGAATTGCTATAACCCGGGTAACAACAAGATGAATAGCATCTGGCCGAATGTCCGGACCCGTTAGCACCCCTAGGATTGTAGGCTCCGGCAGAGGTCCGGTAATCATCACGTAACCATACTGGAGCCCGATTTGGATCGGTTTTCCAGTAAATCGATGGTACATCTTTAAAACCATCGCGGCTTATCCATGAATTTTCAAAACTTTCCGAAAAAGGGATAGAAGCATATGTTTGAGCTGCAGTTTTTTGATTTAATAGCCAGAATGTTATAAACAACACAACATAAACCCTGGAAATTTCAGCCATTTTTTTCATTTCTTGCAAACTCTGATTCACTTTACATACTTTTTCAGTTTAAAAATCCTGCAATTCTTTGAAATAATATTGAATCCCCCGGAACCTGTATTAATCCAATTCAGAGGATTGAAAGAATAATCTACATGTAAAGTTACAATATTAATCATGAGTCAGATCAGAATTTTGTCAGGATTATAATTTAATAATTAATTTGTATCAAGCTGTTTCTAAAAGATTGTTTTTCCTATCCAGTCGATGGGATGCCGGTGCATTTGGTCCTGGACCAGATGTTTTTGCAGATGATAAAATATACGGCAGGGTTCACCTGACGATGTCAAAAACATTTTGAAAGAATATCAATAAAATAGTTTGAAATTTTGGTTTTTAGGTAGTGATGAAACCCGGGGCAATTTTTTGTTCAGGGTTCGTTTTAGTATCTTGCAGTGATGTAAAAATTCAGGTATTGATCGGTAAATACAAAATCATCACCCTCTGCGGAAGCACAAAATTCAAAGATGAGTTTGTTGCTGAACAGAAAAGACTGACCCTGGAAGGAAATATTGTCATAAGTGTCGGTTTGTTTGGTCACTCAGGCGATAGCGAAGTATGGTCGGAGGAGACCAAAATGATGCTCGATGATATGCATAAGCGAAAAATCGATCTAGCAGATGAAATCTTCGTTATTAATGTGGGCGGATATGTCGGCTCATCCACCAGGAGTGAAATTGAGTATGCAAAAATAACAAACAAACCGGTAAAGTTTCTGATTTAATATTTCCTAAAATCATGATCTTAGAATTGATTTGTCTCTTCCATCATAGTTTATTACTGTAATCGTTTACGTAGATATGGAGATCCCTCGTCCGCCAGGCGGCGGACTACTACTAATGACATCAAGATTGAGAGGTTAAGGAGGAAGAAGCGAAATGAGGAATCTCCACATCGCTTATAACACATAATACATTATCTGCCGTTTCGCCGTTGCGCCATTGTGCCTTTATGCCTCTGGTCTTTCTTATACCAGAAAAAATATTCCTTTTGTCTGCGCTTATCTTCGATATTCCTTGCCACATAAACTTTTTTACCGGAATATGGATCAAAACCCGTATAATACATCAATGTTGACAGTGTCATTGGAGTCGGTGTAAAATTCTGAACCTGCTCGGGTTTTATGCCCAGACTTTTCACCTCTTTCACAAGATCCTGCATGTCTGTATCTGTACATCCGGGATGAGCTGAGATGAAATATGGAATCAACTCAAACTTAAGATCATGCTTTATCCTGATATTGTCGAACCGTTTCTTAAGTTTCCTGAAAAGTTCGAATGGCACTTTGCGCATGAGCGTCAAAACATGCGATGAAGTGTGCTCAGGAGCTACTTTTAACCTTCCCGAGACATGGTTTGTAATAAGTTCCTCAAGATATTCTCCTTCATCTCTGCCTGCATTTTTATTCCAGTCAGGAAACAATAAATCATAACGGACCCCACTGCCGATAAATGATTTTTTTATTCCGCTTATTCTATCCACTTTCCTGTAGAGATCAGTAAGATCCTTATGACTGGTATTCAGATTCCTGCAGACAGCTGGCCATATGCACGAAGGTCTCGAACATATCTGACATAACTTCATATCCTTGCCTTTCATCCTGTACATATTGGCGGATGGCCCGCCGAGATCAGATAGATATCCTTTGAAATCAGGCAGTCCGACAATTTTCTCAACTTCTTTAAGTATTGACCTTTCCGATCTGCTTAATATTTGCTTGCCCTGGTGTGCAGCAATGGCGCAAAAACTGCATCCTCCAAAACAACCTCTATGAATATTTACCGAATATTTTATCATTTCATAAGCAGGGATATCATCCTTCTTATTGTAACGCGGATGAGGCAGATACATATATGGAAGATCAAAAGTGCGATCAGCTTCTTCCTCATCCCTAGGGGGAAATGGTGGATTGATAATCACTTTTATATCACCCGTTGGTTCAGTAAGCCTGGCAGATTCCATCCTGTTCGATTCCTTTTCAAATTTTAAAAAATTTTCCGTGAACAGTTTTTTATCTTTCAGACATTTTTCAAAAGGATGCAGGGAAATATCTTTCCAGTTTTTCTGCACAGGTAATTGTTCGTCTTTTTTTATAAGAATTGATGTTTGAGAAATTGTTTTAAGGGATGAAAACGGAACTCCTTTTGACAACAGTCTTAAAAGCTCTCTTACAGGTTGTTCTCCCATTCCATAGATCAGAATATCAGCTCCGCTGCTAACTAAGATAGAAGGTTCCAGTTTGTCTTTCCAGTAATCATAGTGTGTAAGCCTTCTCATAGAGGCTTCTATTCCTCCTATAACTACAGGAACATCGGGGAAAATCTCCTTAAGAATTTTTGTGTAAACAATTGTAGGATAGTCTGGTCTGAATCCAGCTTTACCACCAGGAGTATAAGCATCATCAGATCTCAATCGCCGCACAGCAGTATAATGGTTGACCATTGAATCCATATTTCCAGCCGTTACACCAAAAAAGTATTTTGGCCTGCCCATCTTACGAAATTCCCTTAATTCGTCCTGCCAGTTTGGCTGAGGTACAATTGCAACCCGGAATCCTTCATTTTCAATAACCCTTCCTATTACTGCAGCTCCGAACGACGGATGATCAATATATGCGTCACCGCTGAAAAGAATTACATCTATCTCGTCCCACCCAAGTAAATCAACCTCTTTTTTAGTAGTGGGCAGCCATTTGTCATTGAAAATAAGCTGAGTTTTCACGCCGCTAATTTACTTAAAATAACTATCTTGCAAAGAAATGTGCTATTAATCAGCAGCATTATAAGATGCTAAATATGAACACCTATTCCAGTCTGATATTTCAATACCTGCAAAAACTAATTCTGATAAATTGCCTTTTCTGCTTTTTTTTCTTTTCCAATCCTGCCGATATTAATGCCCAGGAAATTCCTGTACGGCCGCGTGTCGGTCTGGTTCTTAGCGGTGGTGGTGCTCATGGGATAGCCCATTTAGGAGTTATTAAAGTGATGGAAGAAGCTGGCTTAAGACCCGATATTATAACCGGAGTGAGCATGGGCAGCATTATCGGAGGGTTGTATTCCCTGGGATATTCAGCTGACAGTTTGCAGAAAATATTAAAAGGTATTAACTGGAAACTAATCCTCTCAAATAAAATCCCCGAAAATAAGGTGATTTTTCTTGAAAAAAATCATTTCTCAAATAGTGCAATTTCTCTCCCTCTTACTGCCAGGAAAGTAGTACTGCCTTCAGGACTGATTAACGGACAGCAGGCAGAAAATATGCTTAGCTTCTATACATGGCCCGCTGCAGATATAAACGATTTTTCGAAGCTTCCGATTCCATTTTTATGCGTAGCAACTGATATCATAAAATATAAAATGGCAGACCTTAAAACCGGATACCTTTCGGACGCTATCAGGGCAAGTTTTTCCGTACCATCAATTTTTACCCCGCTTAAAATTGATTCTCTCCTCTTGCTTGATGGAGGATTGATAAGAAACTTTGCAGCAAGTGAAGCCAAGGATATGGGAGCTGATATTATTATAGGATCCTATGTTGGTTTCAACGGGTATAAAGCTGATAAACTTCAGTCGGTATCCGGAATTATGGAGCAGATTGCAATGTTTCGGAGCCTGACCGATTTTGAAGAAGAAAAAAAGCTGGTTAATGTGCTTATCAAGCCAAATATGGATAAGCTTTCTATCATCCAGTTTGACAATGTTGACTCGCTTATACAAAGAGGTTATGAGGCCGCACTGCCTTATAAAGAGTATTTCAGAAAACTTGCCGACTCTCTTAACAAAATCGGGGCACAGGAGCCAATTAAGTCTATACTTGATAAGAAAACATATACTTTCAGTCAGATCGAAATTACCGGAAACAAAACCTATTCCTATGAACAGATAATAGGAGTCCTGAATATAAGTCCTGGACAAAAAGTAGATAAGGAAATGCTTACCGACAGAATTGAACTGCTCTATGGTAAAGGTTGGTTCGACAAAGTAAAATACCGTATCATTAACCGGAATGATTCTCTGACACTCAATATCGATTGTATAGAGAAGCCAGCTGCAATGCTTTATGGATCTGTGCATTATGATAATGCGCTCCAATCAGGACTAATATTTGAGGTCTCAGTGAAAAACCTTTTAACTCAAAGATCAGTCATCAATTTTGGATCGCGAATAGGACAGTATTTCAGGTTTGATCTTAATTGCCTTCAGTTTATTGACAGAAATCAGGTATTCGGAATGTCAGCTAACTTCTATTCCGACAATACCTTGCTTCCACTTTTAGAATTGCGAGGGGAACAAGGAGAAGTGATCAGCAGGAATTTCACTCCGGGAGTATCAATCAACAAGAGGATAGGACTAAATAATCTGATGGATATTTCTGTTAACTATGAAAATCTGAATCTGGTTTTACATTATATTTCTGATGCTCACCTTAAAAACTTTTCTTACAATTATATAACTGCAACATATGATTACAAGATAAACACACTTGATACCAAAAATTTTCCCAACAAGGGTTCCGTATTTAACTTCTCCGTAAGCACATCAAAACTGCAATCGGCAGATCTGAAAACTGATACTTCCAGCTTCAGATATACAAGAAGTAACACTGGAGAGTTTTCTTTTGACAGGTTCTATACCCTCCACGCATCAGTAGATCATTATTTCTCTCCTACCGAAAAACTGACCTTTTCATTTGGAGGTGATATACTTCTCATTACAAAATGCGATTCAGTTACTGCACAGGACAATTTTTATCTTCTTGGCGGTGTTGAATCAGAAAGCAAAAGGTCAGTTCCAATGGTTGGTTTCCAACCAAATGAAATTCCTGTAAAAAAACTTGCCGGATTCAGGACTTCCTGCGACTTTGAACTATTTGAAGATTTTCATCTGAATATTATGGCTAATATTTTTGCGGCGCAGGAAGCCAACCGTAGTTCAGGATTTTCGTTGCTGACAGGTATCGGTGTCGGAGCAGGCTATATGTCTATTATCGGTCCTGTCAAAATCGGAATTATGTACGGTAGCTATAAAAGGGAGGAGTACTTCAATAAAATCAAGGGATATATCAGTATTGGGTATAATTTCTGAACTCCGAAACGGTCTGATTGTTGCATATATGATATTTATATGATGAGATGATTTTTTGTCAGATTTCAGTTCAAAAGAATAAAAAGATGGATGTATCAAAGGTGATTCAGCAACATAAAAGACTCTGTACCCTTGTTTCAGAAAAGAAGATAAAACAAAGTCTTGATATACTGACTGATATGATTTCCAATTCGTCATCAGGTGATATGCGTGATGAGTATAACAATATAGAAATGACCTATAGGAATATGCTCACCTATACAATTGACGGAATAGAAGATCCTGAACGTAATAAGATATATCTTAAACTCATTCAGTCGATTCTCAGTCTTTCCGACAGAACCAGACAGGACATATTGTCACATAATTCCGGTTGGCATACATACTGGGTTAAGCAACAGGCAGAAAAAGAGATGAGACTCAGTGGAAAAACCATCGTGGAAACTGTTGATGACCTGATGTTTAAATCGGAGCTTGATGAGTGGTTGAAATTAAGTAATGAGATTAATCCTGATCCGGATTCACCGATTTCAAAAAAACACAAACAGCTGATCAAAAATATTTTCAACCATCTATGGCTGACAGATTATTATGGTGAGGCAGAAGACAGTCTGATCAATATAATTTTGAAATCTGGTAAATTCAGATGGTATGAGGCAAGTATTTTTACTACGGCTGTCACTCTGAGTTCTTTCAGAACATGGCAATCGGAAAAACTTTTTCATCTTATAAGTCTCTATGAAGCTGGTCAGGAACAGGTAATGGAAAGAGCTCTTTCGGGTCTGATCCTGAACCTTCACTATTATAACGAACGAATATTATTGTATCCCGATATCACTGACAGAATCATCGCATTGAGTCGGGATGCCAGATTTAAGGAGCATTGCAGGATCATTGTTCTCCAGATTATCAGATCGCGTGAAACTGAAAACCTTAGCAGGAAACTTCAGGATGAAATACTACCAAAGGTTGCCAGGCTAAAACCCATGATTGAGGAAAAACTTGATCTGGATAATATCCTTCCAAAAGATAAAAATGAAGAAAAAAATCCTGATTGGGCTGAAATGTTCAGCGATTCGGAAGAGATATTCAAGACAATGGAGGAGCTGACTAAGCTCCAGATGGAAGGTGCCGATGTCTATATGTCCGCCTTCGCTAATATGAAACATTTTGACTTTTTTAAAGACTTTCAGAACTGGTTTGTTCCGTTCTATCCTGATCATGAGACGGTTAATGAGATCTACAGGGATGAAATCCTTGGTCCGGGAACCAACGAGCTGGCTGAGGCCTTGTACAAAACTCCTTTTATCTGTAACTCAGACAAGTATTCCTTGCTTCTGAATTTAAAACATCTCCCCTCTGCACAAAAAAGCATGATGTTAAAGGTATTCCGAATGGAGCTTGAGGGGCTTCAACAATTAGACGATGAAGAATCAGCCACTGACCCGTACAAAGTTTTCAGAACAAACATTACGCAGTATCTTCAGGATATTTACAGATTCTTTAAACTTTCACCTTATAAAAAAGAATTTGAGGACCTTTTTATCGGTAAGCTGGATATTTATAATTCAGAATTTTTCAGGATGACTTGCAATGCATCTGAAGCCGAGGCCGGGCTTGCGGACTATTTTTTCAGTAAAAACTTTTACAGTGATGCCCTGCAGCTATTCCTGAAACAAGTGAATGAGAAACCATCGGATGTGCAGCTGTACGAAAAGATAGCCTATTGCTACCAGGAAAGCTCAGATTATGAAGAAGCTCTGAAGTTTTACAGAAGAGCGGAACTTATTGACCGAAAAGTCTGGACAATAAAGAAAATTGGATTATGCCTGCGGAGGCTAGGGAAAAATGAAGAGGCTCTGGAATATTATCTACAGGCATATAATCTTGAGCCGGAGAATATTCACACGGTCATAATGACGGCACATTGTTACATCGACGTTAAGAACTATGAACAAGCATTAAAATACTATTTCAGGGTGGAATATAAAGAACCCGGGAACCTTAAGATTCTAAGGCCTATAGCTTTTTGTTATTTTGCACTTGGAAGATTTGATGAGTCAGAAAAATATTATGATCGTTTATCGGCCGGGAAATTAAATGCCCATGACCAGATAAACAAAGGACATCTGGCGCTTTGCAGAGGCAAAAAGAGAGAAGCTGTTGAGTTTTACAAACAAAGTGTAATAAGCGGAGAATTGTCAAAAGAACAGTTCATATCAATCTTTATGGAAGACAAAGATTTGCTTATTTCTCTCGGGGTCAGTCCTGATGATCTGCCAATCCTTTTGGATTATCTCCTATTTATTATCGGGTAGTTTTGTAGAATCATGATCCGGGAAAGGAGGAGTTCCGTCAGGCTCTAACCTTCTGCCCGGATAATGCCTTCTTTCATCTCTGGAATTCAGAGTATCATTTTGGCGATTCTTCCTGTTTTGTCTTATCATTTCCTGACGCCGATCATCCATTTCTTTCAATCTGGCCAGTTGCTCTTTAGTAAGGTTTAAATCCAATTCTTTCCTGAACTCCTTCATGTTGACGTCAAGCTCTTTCCTGAAATTATTTTGCAGTTCACTGTTAATTTTGGCGAACTTATTGAGAACCAGATCAATTTTTGCTTTCTGTTGTTCATCGGGCAGTATTGTCTTGTAAAAGCCATCCCTGAATCTCTCTTCGGAAAAAAATACTCTGACCGGTTTTAGTCTATGATATCTGATCTGTGCTGAAGTCAGCATTCCCAGAATGAATCCTATTATCAGAGTTACCAGAACTACCAATATCGATTTTGTTTTCATTTTATGCTAATTTCCGGTTAACAGACATACAATACTTTCATCATAATTATCGCTCAATCCGAGTAATGAATTTAATGAAAGTGAGCCTTGCATCAGAAAAATCGAGATAAGCAGAACGACAATTGCAGCTACGCCTGTCAGAGCTACACGGTAGAAAGCAAAATTCATGTATTTTACGAACTCGACCTCCCGGTTTATAGCTAATCTGGCAGAAAACAGTTTATTAAGCACCTTGTCTCCAAAGTTATGACTGAAATTATAAGAAACGCCCTCTTCTTCCAGCTTCCTGGAGATCTCAACGGTATCAGCATTGGGATTCAATGAGCTTATTATCAATTTCTTAATCTCTGAAGTGTTCATTGTATTAATTGTATTTTTAAAGCTTTGCCAAAATATTTCTTAATTGTTCCTGTGCTCTTGATAACCTTGAAAGTACCGTTCCTACAGGAAGATCGAGTATTTCTGCAGTTTCTTTTGTGGAATATCCCTGAAGCATTCTCATAGTTAATATTATTCTAAACTTGGGATCCAAAGCCATTAATGCTTTATTTACTATTTCTTCCGCCTCTTTCCTTTCTTCAGTATCATAATCAGCAATTTCATATTCATACATTTCATTATTTGCCTTCTGTGAAAACAATGAAAAGAATCTTTTTCTTCTTTTTATCTCATTAAGAGTCAGATTAACAGCAATTTTCTGAATATAAGTTGAAAGTTTTGCTTCTCCCCTGAATTCTGACAAAGAATGATAAAGATTAATAAATACTTCTTGTCCAATATCTTCAGCAAAAACTGTATCTCCAAGCATTCCTTTAACCGTGCGTGCAACCATTTTCTGATAACGGTTTACAATTTCTCCGAATGCATTTTTATCGCCATTCAGGCATGCTTTTACCAGTTCATCTTCTTCAGTTTGACTGTACGACTCTTTGATCATACTACAGCATATAGACAAATAACTATCTTCAAATATTCCCTGTTGTTAATTTTTGTTAACACTTATCATGAAATAGGAATTACGAATCTGTAATTACAAATTGGCTTTGTAAAATTAATTCCTGATTCCTGATTCCTGATTCCTGATTCCTAATTCGTAATTAATGTTATTCAGGAGGTTTATTCTCATTTTCTAACAGAACCTGATAATCTTTTGAGTATCTGACCATAAATAGTTTCTGATTTTCAAAACCATCTCCGGCAGCTTTCCGTTTAAAGTCGTACTCATTCTGCAGTAGGTCGGGATAATGAATTTCAGGATGCCTTATAAAGATCGTTCCATGCATAGCTAATCCGCTTAAGAAATAAAATGCAATATCATATCCCTGCCATGCATAACTTTTTTCCAGGGGTTGGGTATGAAATTTTTTCCTGAAATTTAAATTGAATTGTTTTACGTTCTTTTTTGAATAATCAATCCAGTATGGAGAATAGACCATGATATCCATATCAAACAGTTCCTTGTGGTCCAGCCTGTCAATATCCCTTATAACGGGGTATCCAAAAACTTTTGAATTAAATCTTCGCGAAAGACCACTTACAATATCTATTACCTCACTTATTACAGAAGCCTCTTCAGAAGCTATAATAATGATGTTATTCGATTGTTCCGAAAGCGCCTGACTCAACCTGTTAATAGAGTCATTATTAAACATTGACCTGCTATAGAAAAGAAATTCTTTAAACTTTATTTCCTCATAAGGCAATTTATAACTCAACTCATTAAATATCAGGTTTTTAAATCTTTTCACATCCTCATCAACTCCCAGACTGTCAGCATGAATAAATACAATATTATGATCGTAATATTCACTTATTTTTTTTGCAAGCGCTTTCTGGGCAATTTCAAGTGAAGAGCTGGCCATAAAGAGTGTAGGATTTTTTACCAGCGCCGAATTATTCATTAGCGGAACAGGTGATACAACAGGAATATTAAGGTTTCGTGCATATTCAGAAACAATAGAGAGATTATGGGAATAAACCGGGCCGATGATAAGATCCATATCCGCCAACTTCCCGGACCTTAATAGTTTTGTAATTTCAATTGTGTCGCTTTTAATGTCATATGTATGCAGGTTTATATTCAATCCCAGCATTCGTAAAGTATCGGAAGCGAGTAGTATGCCCTGATACATTTCCAGGAAATCGATACTTTCCGGGTAAATCCAATCATCGGCTACTTTATTAAATTTGAACGTTTTCCTGCCTTTCACAAGATTAGATGAATCAATCTCTGTTCGTCCGGAGTTTTCCGACAGATAGAATGGAAGCAAGACAGCTACATTCAATGCGCCTTTCAGGTCTTTTACGGCCGTATATCCTGCAGACCTGTCAATTTTTACCGGCAGCTCTTCCACTACAGCAGGGATAGTATCTGCTTTAACCTGTTCCTTCTCTTGGATTTCAGCCTTTTTAGTCCCCGGAATCCTTACAAAATCGCCGACCTGAGGAAACCTTAAATCCCTGTTTTCCCTTCTTAGTTGTCTGACAGTAAGTCCATATTGTCTGGCAATAGAAGAAAGCGTCTCCCCCATGAGAACTTTATGGTAAAAGTACTTATTCTCCTGATCGTCAAATTTCTGCTGGTTGCTCATAAACTCTCTTTTAGGGACCGCCAATTCAGTACCAACAGATAGTTTATTGATATCCATTTCTGGGTTACTCTGAAGTATTTCGTTTTCAGAAACGCCGTATAATTTTGAAAGAGAGTAAACTGTTTCTCCTGGTTTCAGACTATGGTATATGAATTTGGATTCATCATGTACTCTTTTGACCGTTGCGGATTCTATCGGTTTTGCTTCAGTAACCAGGCTGACCGGTATTCTGAGTGTTTGTCCCTCTTTAATACCATACACAGCAGGAGGATTTTCCCGATCCAGGTCTTCTACGGAGATCCCGTAAGCTTTTGAAATTGAGTAAGCAGTCTCACCTTTTTTAACCTGATGAATAAAATATGCTGTTCCGGAAATAATTACTTTATCTTTAGATCTCTCAACGACAACCTGGGCATTAAGGGCATTATTGCAGATAAGTACGGATACAAAAATCGGAAGTGCTTTTATCCAGTTGATGATTCTCATTAGATTTTTTATTAGTCTCTTTCTGGTTTACAATGATTTAAGAAATGCTCTGCAGTTTTTTTCAATCCGTTCAGGAACATTGCTGATCTCTGACCTGATAAATTTGTCACCTGTTATCTTTTCATAAAGTTCAATATACCTTTCTGATATCTGATCGACAAACACATCGGGCATTTCAGGTACTTTCTGTCCTTCTTTTCCCTGGAACCCATTATCCATGAGCCATTCCCTTACGAACTCTTTTGATAATTGTTTTTGAGGAAGACCCTGCTCGAAATGTTCCTGATATTTATCCGCATAAAAATAGCGGGATGAATCCGGAGTATTGATCTCATCAATAAGGTAAATCTTGCCATCCTTCTTACCAAATTCATATTTTGTATCAACAAGAATCAAACCATGTTGCAGTGCTATTTCAGATCCTCTCCTGAAAACATCCATCGTATATTTTTCAATCAGAACATAATCTTCTTCCGATATGAGCCCGGTACTAATTATTTCTGAACGTGAAATATCTTCATCATGTCTGCCCTGTTCAGCTTTGGTTGTTGGAGTTATAATTGGTTCTTTAAAACGCTGATGCTCTTTCATCCCATCAGGGATTTTAATTCCACAAATCTCTCTTGCACCGGTATTATATGTTCGCCATGAACTTCCTGTAAGATAAGCCCTTACTATCATTTCGACAGGGTAAGGTTCGCATTTATGGCCAAAAGTGGCAGTAGGGTCTGGTGTGGCAATTTTCCAGTTTGGAACAATATCACTTGTGGCATCCAGAAATTTTGCAGCTATCTGGTTAAGTACCTGTCCTTTATAAGGAATGCCTTTAGGAAGAACCACATCAAAGGCTGATATCCTGTCTGAAACTATCATCAGAAGGTATTTGTCATCAATATTATATACATCTCTGACTTTCCCTTTGTAAACACTCTTCTGACCGGGAAAGTTGTAATTTGAACTTAAAATCGTTTTTGACATACACAGAGTTATTTTTTGTTATCGTTTTTCAGTTTTTCCGCCTCATTTTCTTCATTCTCGTAGGCCCTTACAATCCGCTTAACCAGTTTATGCCTTACAATATCGCGCTCGTCGAACTTGATTATTGAGATACCTTCGATATTTGCCAGGATACGCATTGCCATTAACAGACCGGAGTCATTTTTCCTGGGAAGATCAATCTGAGTTGTATCTCCTGTCATAATAAACTTAGAGCTTACTCCCATTCTTGTAAGGAACATCTTAAGCTGGCTTATTGTTGCATTCTGCGCTTCATCAAGAATCACGAAAGCATTCTCAAGAGTTCTCCCCCGCATAAATGCCAGAGGTGCTATTTGTACTGTTCCGTCCTCCAGCCATGTTTCCAGTTTCTTGAAGGGTAACATATCATGCAGAGCATCATATAGTGGCTGAAGATAAGGATCAAGTTTCTCCTTCATATCTCCGGGAAGAAATCCAAGCCTTTCCCCCGCTTCAACAGCTGGGCGGGTAAGAACTATTTTTTTTACTTCCCTGTCTTTCAGCGCTTTTACAGCCAGTGCTATGGATGTATACGTTTTGCCCGTACCGGCTGGTCCCTCTGCAATAATGAGATCGTTAGTTTTATAGTCGTTGACTAAAACCAACTGGTTGACAGTGCGCGCACGTACAGGTTTTCCGCTGGTACCAAAAATGATGACCTGTTCAAACTCACCATTTGATGCCGATTTCATATGTTCAGCATCAAAAAAATATTTTTCAATGTCCTGTTCGTCAAGCCGGTGATATTTTCGATAATATTCGATCAGCTCATTAAATTTTTCTGCAAATATCGTTATCTCAATCTCCTCTCCCATGCACTTAATCTCATTGCCTCTGGCCATGATCTTAATTTTAGGAAAGAAACTGCGGATTTTGTCAAGCAGGGAATTGTTTGTTCCGAAGAAGACAACAGGGTCAATATCCTCAAGAAAAATTATTATCTCTGTCATTAAACCTAACAAAAATTAATGAACTGAAGTGCCATACGCCAGATTCATCCGGAAACATGGTAAAAAGTTCATAAAAAAATTCATTGAAAAGTACAAAGTAAGGTTATTTTTTCCTTAGAAGATTATCTTTGTTATAAGTTTTTTCATATGCCGGTAATAACATTAACAACAGAGTGGAAGCCAGATGATATCTATTATGGAATCATTAAAGGGAAGCTGAGCAGCAGGTGTCCGGGAACAATAATAATTGACAACGCCGGAAATATCCCCGCGTTTAATATCTCACGCGCCTCTTTTATAATAAGAAATACCTATAATAATTATCCCAAAGGTTCAATTCATATCATTTGCGTTCATTCGGAAGCACATAAGGATCAGGACCATCTGATTGTCAGAGCAAAGGATCATTTCTTCATAGGAACTGACAATGGAATTTTCAATCTCATTCTTAATTCAGATCCCGATGAGGTAATTAAAATAGATCATCAGGGAACCTCCGACGAACTTGAAATATTTGCCAAAACTGCTTCAGATCTTATAGCCGGGAAAAAACCCTCCGACCTTGGAAAATCTGTCATGAAACTTAGTGAAAGAGTCCCGTTAAGGGCAACAATCGATAAAGATGTAATCATTGGCAGTATTATTTTTATTGATTCCTATGGGAATGCCATTTCAAATATAACAAGGGAAGTTTTTTACAGGGTGTTTGAAAATAAATCCTACAGAATACTTATTCAGAGCAATAAAAACTATACAGATCAGATTTCCCTGAAGTACAGTGATGTACCTGTAGGTGAGATGCTGGCACGATTTAACCAGCTCGATCTTCTTGAAATATCTATCAATGGTGCTGATGTATCCGAATTACTGAGTCTTTCAATCGGATCAGTGCTGCGTATCGATCTTGCTGACAAAAC
>JBEKDR010000076.1:0-19874 GCA_050014255.1 Bacteroidales bacterium
CTTATTTCAGACCTGGAAGATTTGAAGAATAAAGGAAACTATATTAATCCTGATATTGACCAAATAAAACCCGACAGAATATCTTTAAAGATTCTCAATACCAAGTACAGGATTTTATGGGATATCTACAAAAAAACAGATGATCAAAGAACTCTTGAAGCTGCCTCAAATACATCAGAATTAATAGTTTCAATGATAGAAAAAGTAAGAATAAATATAAGTGAAGACAACAGCAGGCTTATTCTTGGTGACCGATACAGAGATTCCTACCTTAACGCAATACGCGATTTTAATCTTCTTTACAATAGAACAAATGATGCACATTTCCTGGAAAAAGCATTTGAATACTCGGAAAAAAGCAAAGTAGCAGGCTTGCTGACATCCACCAGGGAATTGAAAGCAACTCAGCTTAATATCCCTTCCGTGATTGGAGATTATGAAAAGAAGCTGCAAGTTGATATAAGTTTGTTTAATGCACGTTTGGCAGAAGAGACAGCCAGGGAAGTACCTAACTTTACGCTAATAAAAAAATGGAAGGAAAATCTGCTGGAGGCTACACGGTCCAGGGATTCACTTGTTTTGATCTTTGAAAAACAATATCCTGTTTACTATGCAATCAAATACAATACCAGAGTGTCTGAACTTAAGGATATTCCTAAGATATTAGGTCGTGCTGGAAATTATATAAATTATGTTTTATCTGACACTGTTCTGTATATTTTTGTTGCTAATAAGAGATATCAGCGACTTATTGCAATTCCTGTCGATTCATCATTTTATAGTGACATCAGAAAGTTCAGGAGCTTATTATCAATGCCATTGCCTTCGGATAATGCATCGCAGAAATTTAAAGAATTTAAGGTTACAGGATATAAGTTATATAAGACTCTTATTGATCCTATAAGATCTTACTTTATTTCTAATAAACTAATCATATCACCCGACAATATTCTTTCATATCTGCCATTTGAAACTATTCCGACAACCGGTGATTCACAAAAAAATATTATGTACAGAGATCTTAAATATCTTATGAATAGTTATGATATTTCATATACATATTCTGCGACTTTTATGGCAGAGTCGGTAAAAAAAGATTACAGCAGAATCAATAAACTAATTGCATTTGCTCCAGATTATCGCGAACCAATTGATATCCAATCTGTTTTAATGTCTCGACAAGCAGGAACGGGAGTCCTGAACGATCTTCCTTTTGCCCGGCAGGAGGCAAAGTATGTATCAGATATTACTGGTGGGACACTCTATGCAAATAGTGCCGCAAAAGAATCAGTTTACAAAAAAGAATCGGGCAAATATGATATAATCCATCTTGCCATGCATACGCTGCTGAACGATAAAGACCCTATGAACTCAACACTGATCTTCAGCCAGGGAAATGATTCTCCGGAAGACGGTTTCCTTAAAACTTATGAGATTTATGGCATTCCTCTTAAAGCTAAAATGGTCGTTCTTAGTTCGTGCAACACAGGAACCGGCCTTCTGTACTCCGGTGAGGGCATTTTAAGTCTTGCCAGAGGTTTTATCTATTCAGGAAGCGAGTCAGTAGTAATGTCAATGTGGGAGATTGAAGATAAATCAGGGACAGAGATTGTTGAGATGTTTTATAAAAATCTTAAGAAAGGATATCCAAAAAGTGTTGCGTTGAAAAAAGCAAGGATTGCCTTTTTAGAGAATGCTGATCAGCTTAGGTCTCATCCTTACTTTTGGGCTGCCCTGGTAGTATATGGAGACAATTCACCATTATACTACTCAAGCAGGCTTAAATTAACTATTATAACAATTATTGCCGTTTTATTTTCTTCGGTCGGATTTTATTTCTGGAAACGAAAATACTCCTGATATTCAGAATCTTCTTTAACAAGGTCAAGAAGAGCTTCCTTGCTCAGATATTTTTTCCGTCTGGCGTAGACCTCATTTTTAAGATTCATTTTCATCGCAATTTCTTCATACGAAAGACCATCAGCGAATAGATTCAAAACCATTTGCTGGTCGGGTTTTAATCGTGGGAATACCCTGCTGATAATCCTTTCCAGAATCGGATCATATTGTTCTTCATTTTCCCCCTCATCAGGAATGTCTATCTCCAGTTCTATTGTCTTTTGCTTTTTTCTGAGCAGAGCACTCCATACATTACGGGCGACTCCAAAAAAGTAGCCTTTGAGGTCTGTTGTAAGGTGCAGGCTATCGTCCGTTATCTGATTGTAAAGTACTATTATGGTATCCTGGAAAACATCGGACACATCTTCAACAGATCCGCTATTACTAAGAACATGATTCTTAACTGATTGAAAATAATTGTCATACAGCCAATTCAGAACATTATCATCCTGATTGCGAACGCCATTTATTATATTAATATCTGAAAATTTTTTAAACAACCCCTTGTGGTTAGAAGAATCAATTGGCAAATATAATATTTCCAAAATCCAAAACTCTTTTTATGGCACCTGAGGTTCTCATTTTATCTGAAACATGGGATTATCTTAATCAAAATATAAATATCTTTACTTTTGATAAAAATAAATTCCCGGAAACCTCAAATGTCTTTCCCTTTTGTAAAACAACCTGATGCAATGGATTGCGGACCTGCCTGCCTGAAAATGGTAGCAGGATTTTACAAAATGAATTTTTCCCTTGAATCTCTCAGAAAAAAATGTTATATAACCAGGGAAGGAGTCTCATTTTTGGGTCTATCAGAAGCTGCTGATTCTTTAGGTTTTAAAACTCTTGGAGTAAAAATACCTTTTGAAATAATGAAGGAGAATGTTCCCCTTCCTTGCATAGTGCACTGGAGGCAAAGACATTTTATCGTAGTATACAAAATCAAGAATGAGAGTATTTGGGCTTCAGACCCGGCTGTAGGCCTGATTAAATTCAACCGTGAGGAATTTGAGCGGAGTTGGGCATCTACTGTGGTTGAAGGAAAACCTGCAGGACTTGTGCTGATAATTGAACCTACACCATCGCTTTTTAAGAATGAGAATGAAAAGGAAAAGTCAAGCGGGTTTAAATTTCTGTTTAAATATTTTCGTCTCTACAGGAAATATCTTTATCAGCTTATTCTGGGTTTAGTCCTTGGAAGCTGCATTCAGCTGGTAATACCGTTTCTTACGCAATCTATTGTAGATATTGGTTTAAATAATAACGATATAGGATTTATTTACCTCATCCTCTTTGCCCAGCTGGCTCTGGTATTTGGAAGAATGTCAGTTGAGTTTATAAGAGGCTGGTTGTTGCTTCATATAGGTTCGAGGGTGAATGTTGCTGTAATTTCAGGTTTCCTTCAAAAACTGATGTCATTGCCTGTGGCTTTTTTCGATACAAAACTGACCGGTGATATTCTTCAGCGCATTGAAGATAATAACAGGATCGAAGAGTTTCTTACTTCAGCCAGCCTGAACATCTTGTTCTCTTTTTTCAACCTGGTTGTCTTTGGTATTGTACTTGCTGTTTTTAGTATTAAGATACTCGTATTGTTCCTATTAGGGTCAGTATTATATATTGGATGGGTTTCGGTGTTTATGAAATCAAGAGCAAGGCTTGATCATCAGCGTTTTAAACAGATGTCTGTTTCGGGGAACAAACTAATTAATATTGTAAATGGCATGCAGGAGATCAAACTTACTCAAAGCGAATTAAGCATGCGATGGGACTGGGAAAGACTTCAGGCTACTTTGTTTGGAATAAAGGTAAAAGGATTGAGCATAATTCAGTATCAGTCTGCAGGTGCAACATGTATAAATGAAGTGACAAACGTTCTTATTACAATTGTTGCCGCAACCGCAGTTCTTAAAGGGAATATGACTCTTGGTATGATGCTTGCAGTACAGTTTATTATAGGTCAGCTGAATGTACCGGTCAGTCAGATAATTGGTTTTTTCCGTATGTCGCAGGATGCAAAAATGAGTCTCGACCGGCTCGCCGAAGTCCATAACCTTGAAGAGGAGGAACCTGATCCTGAAGTGAAAGTGCGAAAGCTTCCCGATAAAAAAGATATCTATTTCAATAACCTTTCCTACCAGTATGAGGGACCACGCTCTCCGTTTGCATTAAAAGACATTGACCTTTTTATTGAAGAAAATAAAATAACTGCAATCGTCGGAACAAGTGGAAGCGGAAAAACAACTTTGTTAAAGATGCTCCTGGGTTTTTATCATCCTGTTGCAGGTGAAATACTTATTGGTGATTTACGTTTGTCCAATCTAAGCCTTAAAGTCTGGCGGGCGAAGGTGGGCGCTGTCATGCAGGATGGCTTTTTATTCCCCGACACTATTGCTGCTAATATAGCTCCCGGATCGGAAGAAATAGATGAGGAAAGACTAATTATATCAGTTGATATTGCAAATATCAGAGGATTTATAGAGTCTCTTCCCCTAGGATATAATACTAAAATAGGAGCAAATGGTCATGGATTGAGTGAAGGCCAGAAACAACGTTTGCTTATTGCCAGGGTGATATATAAGAATCCGGATATTATAATTTTTGATGAAGCAACTAATTCACTGGATGCCAACAATGAAAAAGTAATTGTTGAAAACCTTGGAGAGTTTTTTGAAGGTAAAACTGTCATTATTGTTGCACACAGGCTCAGTACTGTAAGAAACGCAGATAAGATTATCGTTCTTGACAGCGGAAGAATAACTGAAACAGGTACTCACGAATCGCTTATCGGTAAAAAAGGAGCATATTATAATCTTGTAAAGAATCAACTTGAACTGGGTAGTTAACACAGATAAATGAAAAATCAGAAACCTGAAATATTATATTCTGATCCGGTAAGAGAAATTATGGGAAAACCTCCAAGGAGAATTCTCAGGTGGGGTACATCAATTATGTTATCGGTTTTTATTCTTTTTATTCTATTTGCCTGGTTAATAAAGTATCCCGATACGATCCCTGCTTCCGTTGAAATTACAACAACAAATCCCCCTGTAACTCTTGTTACTAAAATAACAGGACATATAAACTCTTTTTTTGTGAAGGAAAGAGAAAAAGTCAATGCAGGGAAATTAATTGCCGTAATGGAAACGACAGCCTCATTGAATGAAGTAGAATTGCTGAAAAAAACAATTGACACAATCAATAACCCGGAGTTTCTTTCTTATAGATTGCTGCCACTTTTATCGGAGCTTGGCGAACTTCAGTCTTTTTATGCCACATTTCTGAAAAACCTTTCTGATTTGAACAATTATGAGAATAATGATTTTTATGGTAGCAAAATAGCTTCACTTAACAATGAAATAAATGGGATTCAGGAATTTATCACCAGATTAATAATCAAAGAAAAGCTCTATTCCGAAAACCAGAAACTTGAGGCAAAAATGTACCATAGAGATTCTTCTCTCTTTGCCGGTAATGTAATACCTGAAAGTGACCTTGAGAAATCGCATCAATCGCTGTTAAGAGTAAATATAGAACTGCAGCAGGCACGTCTTGACCATGCCGCAAAATCAATTGAATTGGCTGAAAAGCGGCAACTTCTTGAGGATTATCGCATAACACGTATAGATGAAAAACAAAAACTTGTTTCAGTTCTTCGCGAAACCTTCTTAAACCTTAAAGCTCAAATTAATATATGGGAAAACACTTACCTGCTTATATCTCCGGTCGATGGGATTGTTTCATTTACCAAGTTCTGGAGCGCAAATCAGTCAGTAACGAAAGATGAGCCTGTGGTAAGCATAGTTCCCATTGAAACAGGCAGTTTTCTTGGCAGGATAAATCTTAAAATGGAAAGATCCGGCAAAGTGAAAACCGGACAATCAGTTAATATTAAACTTAGCGGTTATCCTTATCTGGAATACGGAATGGTAAGAGGCATCGTAAAATCTAAATCACTCGTGCCTGCGAGTGATGCCTATGTCATAGAAATTGAACTTCCTGAAGGCCTTACGACTTTATATGGAACAAAACTTGATTTTACACAGAATATGCAAGGTACTGCGGAAATAATTACTGAAAATATCAGGCTTCTTCAAAAGATTGTCAATCCTTTCCGCTACATGATTTCAAAAAATAAGAAATGATCTCTTTTCATTTTTTCGAGTAAGGCTCATAATCTTCGTCTTTTGAAGAGGAAGCGAAAGAAGTGCCGGAAGAATGTTTTGCTTCTGTTCCTGATTTGGCTTTATCTTTTTTTAAATATTTCCGATATAACCTGATTGCTACGATTGCTAAAACAGCAGAAAAGATTAGAATTTGAGATTTATCCATTTGGATCACTGATTTAATTGCAGTTCTTCAGAACTTTCATGTTGCTTGAAATTATCATTCAAATATATAATTTATCTTACTAAAATCTTAAAATGGCCAATTTAAAAGATTGATTTAATAATTTCAATATTTTTCACCTGACACCTCCAGGTTGTCTTAATATCTGATTCTCACATTTATTTATGTCAAAACTTTGAGTTTTATTAAATATTTCAATATTTTCGTACTCTGAAATTCCCATAGATTGCCATGGTGTAAATTACTGATAAAGAGATGAACTATAAAAGGATTGATTATGACCAAGAAAAATCCGGATGACTCTGTTCGTAAAGAACAATCCGGGGCGAATGAAAACGCTCTCGGAACTGAGGATGCCACACAAGCGGAAAACGCGCAAGAACTTGACTCTATTGACGAAGCGGAAATTATTGATAAGAAAATAGAGAATGTTACTGAAAATGAGGAGTATAAACATGAGGAAGAACCTGATCTGACTATTGAGAAAGAAAAGCCCCCGCATGAGGTTTCTCATAAGTATGATGATATAGAACTTCCTCAGGTTGATTATTCCGGATACACCAAACATGAACTGGTTGAAACATTAGGCCTTCTTATAGAAAACCGGCCTGCTATTGAGATAAGGGAAGATGTAGAAAGATTGAAAATCCTCTTCTATAAAAAATTAAAGAGTGAATCTGAGGAGAGGAAAAATAAATTTCTTGAGGGCGGCGGCAAAATTGAAGACTACCGGCAATGGGTTGACCCTGATGATGCCCGTGTAAAACATCTGCTGGAAAAATATAGAGAGAAAAAGACTGATTATAATAAAATTCAGGAAGCCGAAAAATACGAGAATCTTAAAAAAAAGTATGATATAATTGACAAAATAAAGGATCTGGTAAACAGGGAAGAGTCAATAAATAAGACCTTTCACGACTTCAGATCACTGCAGAATGAATGGCATTCAATTGGTGTTGTTCCTCAATCCTCACTGAAAGACCTTTGGGAAAATTACCATCATTATGTCGAAATCTTCTACGATTATATTAAAATTAATAAGGAACTCAGGGATCTTGATTTAAAAAAGAACTTAGAGGCTAAAATTCTATTATGTGAAAAAGCCGAAGAACTTCTTCTGGAGCCAAACCCTGTTAACGCTTTCAGGTTTTTACAGGACTTTCATAATCAATGGCGTGAGATAGGGCCTGTTCCACAGGAATCTAAAAATGAGATTTGGGAAAGGTTTAAAGAAGCTACTTCTCAGATTAATAAAAGACATCACGAGTACTTCGAAAAGCAGAAAGACGATCAGAAGAAAAATCTTGATGCAAAAATAGCTCTCTGTGAAGAAGTAGATGCAATAAACCTGCTTGAAATTAAAAACTTTAAGGAATTTGATGATCAAGCTGATAAGGTTGTTGCATTGCAGAAAATATGGAGAACATTAGGATTTGCTCCAAAGAAACAAAATAACAAAGTTTACCAGAGATTCAGAGATGCATGTGATACATTCTTTGAAAAGAAAAGAGGATTTTACGCAGATAACAAAGAAATTCAACTTAATAACCTGCAGCTGAAAACTGAATTATGTATGCAGGCTGAAGCTCTCCAGGAAAGTACTGATTGGAAAGCAACTTCTGATGCCCTTATTAAACTTCAGAAAGAATGGAAAGAAATTGGCCCTGTCCCGCGAAAACAATCTGAAAGATGCTGGAAAAGATTCCGTAAAGCATGTGACCACTTTTTCAACAGGAAGACTGAATTTTTCGCAGCTCTTGATACTTCATACGAAGATAACCTGAAGGCAAAGCTCGCAATAATTGACGAACTCGATAAATTTGAACCAGGCGCCGATGTTCAGGCTGCATTTGAACATTTGAAAGAGTTACAGAGGAAATGGACTGATATTGGTTTTGTACCTTTTAATCTTAAGGATGAAATTACCAATAAATACAGGATTGCCATCAATAAGGAGTTTGATAAGTTGAAAATTGGAGATGAGGATAAAAGCATCCTTAAATATAAAACCAAACTTGATAATCTTAAGGCAAATCCGAAAGCATCAAGAAAAGTCAGAAATGAGCGAGATAAATTCTTTACCAAGATTAAACAGCTTGAGGGAGACATCGTCTTATGGGAAAACAATATTGGTTTTTTTGCAAAATCTACTAATGCTGATACTATGATAAGAGAAGTAGAAGAGAAAATTGAGAATGCTAAGAAACTGATTAAAACGCTTGAGGAAAAAGTCAAGATGATAGACCAGTCGGGTCTTGACGATTAATGAAAATTAAATCTTTTATCAACAAATAAACTATCATTGCTTTGACAGACGTTAAGTATGTATTCGTGACAGGGGGAGTGACTTCCTCTCTGGGAAAAGGCATTATTTCAGCTTCTCTTGCAAAGTTATTGCAGGCAAGAGGTTATTCTGTTACAATTCAAAAACTCGATCCATATATAAATGTTGATCCAGGGACTCTTAACCCTTATGAACACGGCGAATGTTACGTGACACTCGACGGAGCTGAAACAGACCTTGACCTCGGTCATTATGAACGGTTTTTAAATGTACCGACAAGTCAGGCTAATAATGTTACTACGGGTAGAATTTATCAGTCAGTTATTAATAAAGAACGAAAAGGAGATTATCTCGGGAAAACTGTTCAGGTTATTCCTCATATCACTGATGAAATAAAAAGGATGATCAAGCTGGTCGGTTCAGGTGATAAATATGATATTGTCATTACTGAAATTGGAGGCACTGTTGGTGACATTGAATCCCTGCCATATATAGAATCTGTCCGTCAGTTGAAATGGGAACTTGGAGCACAAAACTGCATTGTCATTCACCTGACCCTGGTTCCTTATCTCTCCTCAACCGGTGAATCCAAAACCAAACCGACACAACATTCTGTTAAAGAGCTTCTTGAAACAGGAATTCAACCTGATATCTTAGTACTAAGGACAGAAAGACATCTTAATGAGGACATTAAAAGGAAAGTAGCTCTCTTTTGTAACGTGGAAGAGAATGCTGTTATTGAATCGGTTGATGTTTCAACTATCTATGAAGTACCGATAAAAATGCTGGAGCAGGGTCTTGATCAGACAGTCCTGAGAAAAATGGCACTCCCCGTTGAGCCAAAGCCACCTCTTACTGAATGGAGAGAATTCCTTACTAAACTGAATAATCCAAAGCATTCAATAAAGGTTGGTCTGGTTGGAAAGTATGTTGAACTTCCTGATGCCTACAAATCAATTGCAGAATCATTTATCCACAGTGGCGCAATGAATGAATGCGAAATTGATGTTGAGTACATACATTCAGAGGAAATTACTGAAAAAAATGTTATAGACAGACTCAGTGGTTTTAATGGAATCCTGGTCGCACCTGGTTTTGGATCACGGGGCATTGACGGAAAAATCTTAACTGCCAGATATGCAAGGGAAAACAATATTCCTTTTTTTGGAATTTGTCTGGGTATGCAATGTGCTGTCATAGAGTTTGCCCGAAATGTACTTAACCTGGAAGGTGCTCATTCCACAGAAATAAATCATAAAACAAAATTTCCTGTAATTGATTTGATGGAGGAACAAAAAAGTATTATAGATAAAGGCGGAACCATGAGGCTTGGAGGATACAAATGTGTCATTGATAAAAATTCCAAGACATTCGAATCATATAAGAAAACTGAAATTGTTGAAAGACACAGGCACCGCTATGAGTTCAATAATAAATACTACGATGATTTCAAAAGCAATGGAATGGTTCCTGTAGGAATTAATCCCGAGTCAGGTCTGGTTGAGATTATTGAGATACCTGATCATAAGTGGTTTATCGGCGTTCAGTTTCACCCTGAATACAGCAGCACTGTCATCAATCCTCATCCGCTGTTTGTTAGTTTCATTAAAGCTTGTATAGGTTAGAAGCGGTATGCCTCGAGTTTCAACAATAATGATTAATGATAAAATTTTTCAGTTCAAAAACCAATAATTTTAATTCACTTTAAAGAATGGATAGAAATACAATAACAGGCCTTATTCTGATCTTTCTGATCTTTATAGGGTTCAGCATTTATAATACCAACCGGATGAATAGAGCCTCTGAAAAGGCTCTTGTTCAGGCGGAATCTGATTATGCAAAAGGAGATTTTGAATCGGCAAGATCAGAATATATTAATGTTTTAAGATTAAAGCCAAATCAACCTGAAGCTATTGCAAAACTTAATGAGATCAACCTTAAACTTGGAAATAATCCTGAGAGACAAAAACCAGATTCTTTGAGTTTACAGAAGACGAATCCAGAAGTTCCCTTGCCGGGTGTAACTGGTACAAAAACTGATATCAATCAGTATGGAGTTTTCGCACAATCAGCCATAGGTGAGAATGAATTCATTACTCTTGAAAACAATAAGGTTGAACTTAAAATTTCACTCAAAGGCGGAAGGGTATATTCTGCCCGGCTAAAAGACTATCGCACGTATGATTCTCTTCCGCTTATCCTGTTTTCAGGTGACTCAACTATTTTCGGATTTAATTTTTTTACAACTGATAATAAAGCTGTACAAACAAATAATCTCTATTTCAAACCCGTATCTGACCAAAAATCGTATAAGGTTGTTTCCCATCCCGAAAGTGTTGTTTTGAGATTATTTGCCGGCGATGATAAATATATTGAGTATAAATATACGCTTGCTCCGGATAAATACAGCGTTGACTTTAATGTTAACTTCAAATTAATGGAAGGTATTATAGCTTCTAACCAGAACAGCCTGACATTAGACTGGAAAATGTTCATACCTCAGCAGGAAAAAGGGCGACAAAATGAAGAGAATTATTCAACTATAAATTACAAATATTATCAGGATGACGTTGCCGGACTTGGAACGCGTCAGTCAAAAGAGAATGTTAAGAACGATATCTCAACGAAACTCAGCTGGATTGCATTCCAGGACCAATTCTTTTCATCAATAATTCTTACCAACGACTTCTTTCTTAATGCTTCCATTTCGTCTACCCGTACTCTTGCATCCAAAAAGTACCTGAGATACTATACTTCTGAAGTGGGCATCCCTTTTAATAACGATGCTTTGAATTCGATCAATATGAAATTGTATTATGGGCCAAATTCAATTCCAATTCTTAAAAAGGAAGGGCCGCAGCTCGAAAAGATCGTATTCCTGGGCAAGAATATAATAGGTTGGATCAGCAGGTTTGCAATTATTCCGATCTTTAACTGGCTTAAACATTTTATCAGGAATTTTGGTTTAATTATTCTTATTCTGACAATTATAATAAAAGTGGTTCTTTTCCCTCTTACTTTTAAATCGTATCAATCTCAGGCAAAAATGCAGGTACTGAAGCCTATGGTCGAGGAGCTTGGAAAAAAATTTCCCAAGAAGGAAGATGCGATGAAGAAACAACAGGCGACAATGGATCTGTATAAGAGGGCAGGAGTGAACCCTATGGGAGGGTGCCTCCCGATGTTGCTTCAGATGCCTATTCTTTTTGCTATGTTCAGATTCTTTCCTGTATCAATTGAATTAAGACAGGAACACTTCCTCTGGGCTACTGACTTATCGACATACGATTCAATCCTGAAGCTTCCATTCACTATACCGATGTACGGAAATCATGTCAGTCTTTTCACTCTTCTTATGACAGCTTCAACATTGCTTACAATGAAGATGACCGGTTCTTCTCCCGGTTCAGATCAGCCCGGGATGAAGATGATGATGTACATGATGCCGGTAATGTTTATGCTTATCCTTAATAACTTCTCAGCAGGACTGACATATTACTATTTCCTTGCAAATATGCTTACCTATATCCAGAATATTATATCTAAAAGGTTCATAAATGCTGATGCAGTACTGGCGACGCTGGAGCAGAACAAGAAGAAACCAATTCAAAAATCTAAATGGCAGCAGCGACTTGAAGCTGCTGCTAAACAGAGAGGAATTAATCCTCCAAAAAAATAACTGCCTAAACATCTTATTGTAAGAGGCTGTCTTAAAAAGGCAGCCTCTTCTTTTAGACTAATTTTACTACCTATCTGATAATAAGACCTTAGTGAGCCTTGATGAAATCCTTTGTGCTCCTTCGTGGTAAAATTTAATTCATTGAACCACAAAGGATCACGAAGTAAAACTCAAAGTAACACAAAGGGGAAATTATAAGCTGCTTAATTCAAAAGTTAAAATTTATTAAAATATTTCTTCGATTCAAAAAAAGTACTACATTTAGTTCTTCCAATTAAAGGGGAAATGGGGAAAAAATTTAAAAACAAAGATTTAGCCGCAAGGCTTGGTGTTTCTGGTACTTTAGTATCACTTGTCCTTAACAATAAAGCCGATCAGCAAGGTATCCGAAAGGATACCCAGGAAAAAGTTTTTATGCTTGCCAGGCAGATGGGGTACTATGATTCACTGCATGAGAAGAATGAATCTTCACCGGTTGAAGAAAAACCAGGAGTACTTGGGATGATTGTACCTTCAATTAATGATCCTTTCGTAATTCAGATAACACCTTATCTTCAAAAAGCATTTTCAAGTATAGGAGTGGGATTCTCGATTGTGACAAAAGATCCTGATGATCAGAGATACGACCGTCTTGTGGGAGCGTTTAAAAAGTTTTATAGCGGACTCATCCTTCTTGGAGATGCGGCCGATGAAGCAACAATAAGGGCACTCAGAACAACAGATTATCCATTTGTGCTGCTTGAAAAACCTTCAAAAACATTACGTCTCAACACAGTTAGCACTGATACTGTTGCCGGGGCTCAACTAGTTGTGAATCATTTGTATAAACTTGGTTATAAAAATATAATTATTGTTTCTGACCACAGATCCTGCCGTTCCGATTCAATTGCAATTCAGGATATTATCGATACAATTGGTCAAAAGCCCGGTATTAACAGGCCGGTTATTCTTGAACTTGACACGCGGTCAGTCGATGATGAAATTGATTCAGCACAGTTCGAAAAATATCTTCGCCCTCCTTACCGTGCTGATGTTATGGTTATAATGAACGCAAGCCTGGTTTATCCGATAATGACTCTACTCAGGGAAAAAAAGCTCAGGGTTCCCCAGGATATTGCAGTTATTTCAATGGAGGAAGGAACAGGTTTCGATCTAATGTTTCCTCCTGTGACCTGTCTTCGCAAGCCTCTTTCAGGCATTTCCACCAAAGTCGCAAATATGATCTGGTCTGAAGTAAAGAATTCAGGAAAAGGCAAGTTTAAACGGCAGGTCAATATATCACCCGAACTTATAGTAAGAAATTCCTGCGGCACTATTTAGAACAGTTGCTGACATGAAAATATCCCTGTATATTAAGTTATCATTAATTGCAGTGTTCATGACGTATTGTTCCTATAACCATCTAATTAATAATAGTCAGTACAGGGCAATAACCGAAAATGCTTTTAATCAAAGGAAACATTTGTCTGTTAACAGAGATTCGGCTCTTTTCTCTGTTTTTAATAAGGATCTTTCAATTAAACAATCCGAAGCCCTTAAGTTTCTTTATGCATTCATGCCATTAAACGATCTGGCAGATTATAGGGGTGAATTTTTTCTGGCTAATGTTGATATGTCATTGAGGGCTCAATCTGAGTCAAAATGGGGAAAAGATGTACCTGAAGATGTTTTCCTCCATTACGTTCTTCCATGCAGGATCAATAATGAAAACCTTGACTCATTCCGGCTTGTCTATTATAATGAACTTATGAACAGGGTTAAAGGGAAAGATATCAGGGAAGCCGCTCTTGAGATAAACCATTGGTGCCATGAAAAAGTAATTTATCAACCCTCGGATGACAGGACTTCAGCTCCAATGAGCACAATTCTCTCAGCAAGAGGCAGGTGTGGTGAAGAATCAACTTTCACAGTAGCAGCACTGCGTACTGTTGGAATACCTGCAAGACAGGTATATACTCCGCGGTGGGCGCACACCGATGATAATCATGCCTGGGTTGAAATATGGTCTAACGGAGAATGGTACTATATGGGAGCCTGCGAACCGGAACCGGTTCTCGATCGTGGCTGGTTTACAGAACCGGCCAGAAGAGCTATGCTGGTACACACAAAGTCCTTTGGTGCATACTATGGTGACGAGAATACAATAAATAAAAATAAAAATTATACTGATGTCAATAACCTGGCTAAATATGCTGTCACAAAGAAAATATTTGTAAAAGTCATTGATAAGAGTGATATTCCGGTAAATGACTCTCAGGTGGAATTTCAACTGTACAATTATGCAGAATTTTATCCATTGGCAGTCGTTCCGACAGATCAATATGGAATTAGTCGATTTGAAACAGGATTAGGTGATTTGTTGATCTGGGCACATAAAGGTGATAGATTTGATTTTAGAAAAATCTCTGTTGGTGAAACAGATACCATAATATTGAAATTTGACAGGAAAGAGGTTATCAATAGAAACAGTGATCTGGATCTTGATGTACCGATAATCCGTTCGCCGCTTCCGGGACCATCACAAAAACTTGCAGAACAGAATTCAGAGAGGATTAGCAGAGAAAACAACATTCGGCAAAAGTATGTTGATTCATGGATGAAGCCTGCAGAAGCAAAAAAACTTGCATTGAGACTTAAAATTGATACTGCCAGAGCAATGAGTATAATTGCCAGAAGCATGGGCAATTATAAAGAGATCAGCTCATTCCTGTCAGAAACACCCGATTCATTGCTTACAGTCGCCATATCTTTGCTTGAGATTCTGCCTGATAAGGATCTCCGGGATATCAGGGGATATATCCTTTCAGACCATCTTATAAATACTGCCATTCCTTTTAATATCTCCAATGAATCTGAAAATAAGATATTCTTAGAGTATATTCTTAATCCAAGGATTGCAAATGAACTAATTGTTCCATGGAGACATTATTTCCTGACAAAATTACCTTCTGAATTAGTAATTAATGGAACGCGCGATCCTTCATTAATCGTACAATACCTGAACGATAATATCAAAATTGCTGATGATGAAAACTATTATCAAACCCCGATAACACCTGTCGTGGTATGTGAGCTTAAAGTATCAGATACCGGATCACGGGCAATTTGTTTTGTGGCAATTTGCCGGAGTCTGGGAATCCCTTCAAGACTTGAACCGGGTAGGAATGTGCCACAATATTTCTTTGATAAGAGATGGAACGATGTCTATTTTTCTGATCAGATACAACCTGATCAGAATAAAGGTTATATTAAACTACTATCCGCTGATAAAAACCCGGTTCCTGAATACTATATTCATTTCACTATTGCCAGATTTGAAGGTGGCCGTTACAATACCCTTCAATATGATTACAATAAAAAAATCAGTGATTTTAAGGAAGAACTCCCTCTTCCGCCAGGCCATTATATGCTTGTAACCGGTAACAGATTAATTGACAGCAGGGTATTGTCGAATATTTCATTTTTTGATCTTTCAGGTAACGAACATAAAACTATTGAAGTAAAAATCAGAAAGGACGTTTCTGAAAAAAAGTAGGGACAGGTCGCGACCTGTCTCTACCCCAGCAAACAATAAAAGGGCTGCCTGCAAATACATCTTTTGGCACTGACAATCAGATGACTGCCTTGAAGAATTCTGTTAATCTTAATCTGCCGCCAGATCTGAACCTGCCTGTTGTTGTAATGTCAGATAAGGATGGAAATGTTCTTTTCATTTCAACCGGTTACAGAATAGGAATTGGAGAACAAATATTAAAATATATCAGGTAATTCGGATCTGTAGGGAACGGTCGCGACCGTTCCCTACAGATTATTGCCTCACCTAATTTTTATTTGTTAACAAATGTTGATATCTGACCAGAATCACCACATGGCAGGATAAAAATTTAGATTATCTTTGTTGTCAATTGGTGTTACAATGAAATAATATCATTGTAATGAAAAGGGAATGCGGTTTGAATCCGCAACAGTACCCGCTGCTGTGATGCCCGATCGTTCTAACGATGATGGTTTTGTGAAATACCTGCCACTGTCCGCCGGTTTGTGGATGGGAAGGCTTCATAAAACAGGGATAAGTCAGAAGACCTGCCAGATAAATCTAATATTCAAAGCTTTCGGGAAGAAAAGCACCGGATCATTCATTGATTCCCCACTTAATTCTCCTTGTCAGCGCTGGATGTTGGACATTCGGGCTGAAAAAAATTGTTGAAGAGACTCATTTTTGAATTGTGCATTGTGATATTAACAAAGAAACAGATTGGCATTTGAAAAACACCTTATTATATATTGCAATCTTCCTTTCAATTCCTTTGCATGGACAAATGTCAGTTGGGACTGATACAATTAAAATAAAAGAGGTCGTTATCAGTAGAATTAAGTTTCCGTCAGATCCGCCAGGCTATAGAAAAACAACGATTGATTCTTCTGTTCTTGTCAACTACAGTAATAGCAACCTGTCGGATATGCTCTCGGAAAGCACGGATATCTTTATTAAAAGTTATGGAATGGGAGGGACAGCAACTCCTTCATTCAGAGGTACTGATGCAAGTCATACGCTGGTAGACTGGAACGGTATTAATATTAACAGTCCTATGTTAGGACAGTCAGATATCTCACTTATTCCTGTAGGGCTTATTGATGATGTGCAAATTCTCTTTGGAGGAGCTTCAATGTCATTAAATGATGGAGGAATAGGCGGTACAATAAACCTTGTGACAAAACCTGTCTGGATGAAGGAAACTTTGATTTCAATAAATGGTGGAACAGGAAGTTTTGGTCAATATTCAGGATTAATAAAAGTAAAGGCCGGAAATTATAAATTTCAGACTATTACAAAAGGTTATTTTCAAAACTCAGAAAATAATTTCAGCTATCTTAATACTGAAATAGGATCGGAACCTGTGTGGCAGACAAATACTAATAGTCAGATTCGGCAACAAGGGTTTATCCAGGAATTATATCTGCGAAATTCAAATAATGTTGCTTCAGCCAGAATCTGGTACCAGTCTGAGGACAGAAATCTGCCGGCTTCGATGTTGACACCGCCAAATCCGGGGGAAAAGCAGTTTGACGAATCATTGAGGACAATGTTGAATTATGATGCATTTAAAGGAAATGCTAACCTGTCATTTACCGGTGCCTGGATGATGAGCCGATTGAATTATTTTAATCCTCTTGCAACGATCGACTCAAGGAATCTATCGGAGATCCTGACTTTAAAAACCAGTCTTGAGAATCCGATTGGAGAATATGCCAAACTAAAAATTGTTTTAGATGACCAGTCAACTGTTATAAATTCAAATAATTATAATCATCATAAAACACGAAATACAGCTACTCTTGCCGTCTCGGTTGAAAGAAACAAAAACAGGTTTGGTACGACCATCCTCATTCGTGAAATATTGGATAAGGGCACCTTACTTATTCCGGATTTTTCAGCAGGAGTGCAATATAGATTAGTTGAAGATAAGTTGTATTATCTAAAAGCCAATATTTCAAGAAATTCCAAAATGCCAACTATGAATGACATGTACTGGGTGCCTGGTGGCAATCCTGATTTAAAAAATGAATATGATCTTGTATATGAGATATCTTATGAGATGAACCAGAAAATTTCGGGGCCTTTAAATTTAAAATATAGTCTGACTGTTTTCCGTTATAATATGAAAGATATGATACAATGGCATCCCGGGCAATATTCCTACTGGACTGCTGATAATATCCAGAGCGCGAACTCAACAGGAACAGAATCATCGGTTTCATTGGATTACATCCGTAATAGAATTAATGCCAGTCTGAAAGCGGGTTATTCGTACACCAGGGCTGTAGCCGTGGGATCAAATATTGAAAATGATATTTCAGCGGGAAAACAACTTATGTATATACCAGAAAATAAATCAAATGCTACATTTAGAATTGGCTATAAAAATATTTATTCTTCATGGGTCGCCAACTTAATTGGACAACGATATATAACTGCGGATAATTCAAAATATCTTCCCGGATATTTTATTAATAACTTAAACACAGGCATTAAATTCACCTTGAAAAGCTCTTCGATTGATATGAATTTCGATATAGATAATCTTTTTAATGTTAATTATCAGTCAATTGCATATTACCCGTTGCCTGGTCGGTCATACTTTTTCAGGATCTTATTTCAATTAGCTAAATAGTTTTAAAATGAAAAATATAGTGAATATTGTTATTATCTCCCTGATGATTGTTTCATGTCATAAAACACCTGAATTCCCTGATTCAAATTATTCCTTTGGGGGTGGTGTTTTCATAGTAGATGAAGGAAACTTCAGAGCCGGAAATGGTTCGCTTTCTTTTTATTCATACGATTCATCAAAGATATATAATGATCTTTTCTACAGTGTTAATGGCAGGCCTTTGGGCGATGTTCCAAATTCGATGGCTATCAAAGGAGATAAGGCATATATTATTGTGAATAATTCAGGGAAAATTGAAGTTATGGATCAATCCACACTTAAATCCACGACAACAATAACCGGACTTATTTCCCCGAGGAATATATCATTCGTTAACGATAATAAAGCATATGTATCGAGTCTTTATTCTGACTCGGTTACTGTTATTAATCTTAGTTCCAGTTCGATTATGGGCTATATTAACCTGAGAAGAACATCTGAAGCAATTGCTATTACCGGGAATAACGCATTTATTGCAAACTGGTCTGAAGGGAAAGAAATTATGGTTATAAATACCCTTGTTGATAAGGTGGTCGATTCAATAGAGGTAGGAATTGAACCTGAAAGTATGACTTTTGACAAAAATGGTATGCTTTGGGTGCTCTGCAATGGCGGTTGGGCCAGACAAAATTACGCTGAACTGGTCGAAATTGACCCAAATACAGATTTTGTTGAAAAAACATTAATTTTTCCAACAAAGGAGGATTCTCCTACGTGTCTTAAGATTGATCGTACAGGCCAGACTATGTACTATCTTGACAACGGTGTCAGGCAAATGGATATTAACGCCACGGAAATACCATCAACTACATATATAATACAGGAATCAGGGGAATATTTCTATAAAATTGCCATTAACCCCTATAACAATGATATTTTCGTCACAGATGCTGTCGATTTTATACAACAAGGGTATCTGTTATTATATACTACCACCGGAACACTCGTTTCAAAAATGAGAGCTGGAATAATTCCCGGGTCAATGTGCTTCAAACTAAGAATCATTACCTGATTTAATAAACTGTACTTAAATTTCACTGTACCCGGAACAGCATGAAAGTCTTAAGATTCATATTGATAATCATATTGTTCTCAATTTCAGGTTGCGGGAAAAGAGATAAAAAAAATGATTACAGGCTTCGAAGCGCCGGAGATGAAATCGTTAGTGCCGAAAGATTTACTCTTGAAAAAAAGAGGGGCTGGACTGAAGTTAAGATTATTAATCCATGGCAGGGAGCCACAAATGTTAACCAGAGTTATTACCTTGTTAAAAGAGGATCAGTATTGCCGGAAGGATTGGATTCTGCAACGGTAATCTTTGTCCCCCTGCAAAAAATAATCTGCATGTCGACAACTCATATTGCAATGATTTCTGCTCTGGGAGAAGAAAAATCAATTGTCGGAGTATCGGGGACAAATTTCATTTACTCTCCTGCGCTGATCAGGA
>JBEKDR010000077.1:0-19652 GCA_050014255.1 Bacteroidales bacterium
TTAACCCAGTATATTTCATTCTTCTCTATGTAACTCTGTGCTTCTCCGTGCAGCTCTGTGTCAGTTCTTATTTCTTTTGTTACACAAAGAGCCACTGAGGAAACATACGAGTTACACAGAGAAGAATAACTTGTTTAGATTAATCGGAGAGTTTCACAGAGTTTTTTTATATTTACATTTCTTTTGAAATATTTTAAAATTAATTTCTTATGGCACTTTTTGAAGCAAAGAATGTCACAAAACAATATGGTAACCAGCTGGCGCTTGATAATGTAAGTATTTCGGTTCCGGAACAATGCATCTACGGACTCCTGGGTCCAAATGGTGCCGGAAAAACTACACTCATCAGAATCATCAATCAGATTACAGGACCAGATACAGGGGAGCTATTCCTTAATGGTAAAAAGCTGATGCCTGCTGATGTTCAGCTTATTGGCTATCTTCCTGAAGAAAGAGGCTTATATAAAAAAATGAAGATCGGCGAACAGGCTTTATATTTTGCACAACTCAAAGGACTTTCAAAAGCTGAAGCAATGAGAAGACTAAAATACTGGTTTAAAAAACTTGATATTATAGACTGGTGGGGCAAGAAAGTCGAAGAGCTTTCAAAAGGGATGCAGCAAAAGGTTCAGTTCGTTATAACGGTTCTTCACGAACCTAAACTGCTGATTTTTGATGAGCCATTTACAGGATTTGATCCACTGAATACAAAAATTGTAAAAAATGAAATCCTGTTCCTTCGGGAAAGAGGAGCTACTATTATTTTTTCAACCCATAACATGGAATCTGTCGAAGAACTTTGCGATAATATCACTTTAATTGATAAAGCAAAAACAATTCTGGAAGGTAGTGTACATGAGATTCGCAGTAAGTGGGCTGCAAACGAATATGATCTTGTATTTGAAGGTGATGTGAAAATTGAGGGGAATGGTCATTATAGCATTCTGACACAACAGAAAGATAATAATAAAAGCATCTTCAGACTAAAGACCACCAGTGATATTAACAGAAATGACATCCTGCAAACTGCTATAAAATCGGGCAATATAATATCTTTTAACCCGGCTCTCCCATCAATGAATGAGATCTTTATAAGAGTAGTTGAAGCCCGTAATTAATACCAGCTTTTAAAATCGAAACCTTCCTGACATGAACAAGATATCCGTAATTATTAAAAGAGAATATGTAACCAGGGTAAGAAAAAAATCATTCATAATAATGACTATTCTTGCACCAATTCTCATGGCAGCCATAATTATTGTACCCACTCTACTGATGATGAACCAGAGTGGTGAATTTAAGAAGATTGCTGTAATCGAAGATAACTCCGACCTTTTTAAAGGTGTAATTAAAAATACAAAGGATGCCGAATTTATTTACCTTGAAAATACTAAAGTTGAGGACCTTAAAAAAACATTTGAAAAATCAGGCTATTATGGTATTCTTTATATCTCTCCTGAACTGATAAATACGCCAAATGCTGTTTATCTTATCTCAAGCAAACAACCACCAATCGGGCTCCTGCAATATATTGAGAACTCCCTTAAAAAGGAAATTGAACGACAAAAGTTATTGGCATACAAGATTGAAAATCTTGATGATATAATGAAAAACGTCGAGACAAACGTATCTGTTCAGACAAAAAAGCTGGACGAATTTGGAGTAGAAAAAGGCACCAGTACGGGAATAGCAATGGCTCTTGCCTACATACTCGGATTCCTGATGTATATGCTGGTTTTCATTTTTGGCGCTCAGGTTATGAGAGGTGTTATTGAGGAAAAAACCAGCAGAGTTGTCGAGGTTATTATTTCTTCTGTGAAACCGGTACAGCTCATGATGGGAAAAATTGTTGGCATTGCACTGGTTGGACTCACACAATTCCTTATCTGGATTTTTCTTACTGTAGGAATTGTCGGGGTTCTTAAAACTACTATCCTCCCGAAATCAGGTATTACACAAATCTCACAATCAATGCCCCAGAATTTAATGTCGGGTAATCAGCAGGGTGCCGGAACGACCCAGGCCGTAGAAACATCGCCTCAGCTTGCAGAATTCTCCAGGATGTTCGACAGTGCAATGAATCAGCCATGGGGTTTAATAATAATCTGTTTTATCTTCTATTTTGTAACCGGTTATCTTCTCTACGCATCAGTTTTCGCTGCAATTGGCTCTGCAGTCGATAACGAAACAGAGACACAACAATTTATGCTTCCTGTTACAATACCTATAATTCTTGGACTAATGGTGGCTATGGGGACTATGCAAAATCCTGAAAGCTCGCTCTCGTTCTGGTGCTCTATGATCCCGCTTACCTCTCCCATTGTGATGATGGCACGAATACCGTTTGGCGTTCCATACTGGCAGGTAGCAATTTCAATGGTAATAATGCTGATAACTTTTGCGGCATTTGTCTGGATGGCGGCAAAGGTTTACAGAACGGGTATCCTGATGTACGGGAAAAAAACATCCTGGAAAGAGATGTGGAAATGGCTAAGGTACAGTGGATAAGGCACAGGGCGCAGGGCACAGGGCGTAGAGCCCAGGTACAGATTTCTTTGCGAACTTTGGATTTTAGCCTTTGCGTTCCGATAACTATCGGAATTTGCGGTTAATGGATTTCAAAAAAAGCAAGTATGTCGAAAATACTGGTCATAGACGATGAGAAGGCAATCCGGAATACCTTGAAAGAGGTTCTGGAATATGAGAAACATGAAGTCGACCTTGCAGAAGACGGACCAAAGGGACTTGAAATGTTTTCCGCCAATTCATATGACGTCGTTCTCTGCGACATCAAAATGGCCAATATGGATGGTATAGAAGTACTTGGAAAAATTTCTGAGAGTTCATCAGAAATTCCGGTGATAATGATCTCCGGACATGGCAATATAGACACCGCAGTTGAATCAATAAAAAAGGGAGCATACGATTTTCTTGAAAAGCCGCTTGACCTCAACAGGCTTCTCATTACAATTCGCAACGCAATGGATAAATCGACCCTAATCACCCAGACTCAGGTTCTTAAAAACAAGGTAAGCAAGATGTATGAGATTGTTGGCGAGTCGGAGGCAATTGAAAGGGTCAAAAGTATGATCGAAAGGGTTGCCCCTACTGAAGCCAGAGTACTTATCACTGGAGCCAATGGAACAGGGAAAGAACTGGTTGCCCATCAGATACACGAAAAAAGCAGCAGGGCAAAAGGCCCCTTTATCGAGGTCAATTGTGCAGCTATCCCATCAGAACTTATTGAAAGTGAACTTTTTGGTCACGAAAAAGGCTCATTTACATCAGCCATCAAGCAGAGGATTGGTAAATTTGAACAGGCAAACGGAGGAACCCTTTTCCTTGATGAGATTGGAGATATGAGCCTTTCAGCCCAGGCAAAAGTATTGAGAGCTCTGCAGGAAAACAAGATTACCAGGGTCGGTTCCGATAAAGATATTCACGTTAATGTAAGGGTAATTACAGCAACAAATAAAAACATAAAAAAAGAGATCGAAAGTAACGGATTCCGTGAGGATTTATATCACCGGCTAAGTGTTATTCTTATACATGTTCCTACACTTAACGAAAGGGCAGATGATATTCCGCTCCTTGCAGAACACTTTAATACATTAATCTGCAATGAGTACGGAATGAGTAAAAGAATTGTTAAAAAGGATGCTATCCTGGAATTGCAAAAAATACAATGGACAGGGAACATAAGGGAGTTCAGGAATGTTCTTGAAAGACTTATCATACTCTGCCCTTCTGAGATTACCGGGAATGATGTACTGGCTTATGCAAAACCAGTTTCCGGGAGCAATATATAACTCTGTGATCTTTTGGCCCCCCAACCCCCCTAAAGGGGGGCTAACACGCGGATATTTAGAAAATTAGCCCCCCTTTAGGGGGGTTGGGGAGCAAATAAGCTGGAAAAGAATAAAATTATGTACCGTATAGAAAAAGACAGTTTAGGCGAAAAACAGATTCCTTCTGATGCATTATACGGAATTCATTCGGTAAGAGCCAGAGATAACTTTCCCGGGAACTCAACTTTTCCTGTGGAATGGTACAAATCAGTTGGTATCACCAAACTAGCCTGTTACAACACCTATAGAAAGTTCCGTACGGCTGCTGAGAGTAAGCTCGGGAAAGGTATACCTGTTAAAACTATCGACAACAATATTCTGGATGCACTATGTACCGCTGCTATTGAAGTGTCTGATGGTGCCCATTTTGATCATTTTATTATTCCTGCTGTCCAGGGAGGTGCCGGAACAAGTATTAATATGAATATCAATGAGATAATAACAAATTTAGCTCTTTTGAATACACGGCATAAATGTGGTGAATACACCTTTATTGATCCCCTTGAACACGCAAATATTTATCAGTCTACTAACGATGTAATTCCGACAGCTCTGACAATAGCTGTCATGAGACTCCTGCAATCTCTTGAAGAAAAAATAAATTTGCTCAGACAGAAAGTGGAAGAGTTTGAGAAGAAAAACAGGGAGAAGCTTCGTCCGGGATATACCCAGATGCAGGAAGCTGTACCATCTTCCTTCGGAATTCTTTTCAGTACATATAATGAAGCACTGTCGCGCGACTGGTGGAGAGTGTCAAAATGCTCTGAAAGGATTAAACAGATTAATCTCGGTGGTGGCGCTATTGGAACAGGATTATCATTACCGCGGTTTTTCATTATGGAAGTTGTTCCTGAATTGAGAAATCTTACCGGATTACCACTCGCTCACAGTGAGAATCTTTCGGATGCCACCTCCAACATGGACAAATGGGTAGAAATACATGCGACTCTGAAAGCGCACGCTGTAAATCTTGAAAAAATGTCTGCCGACTTACGCCTTCTTGCTTCGGACCTTGCCGGTGAAAAAACCATTTCAATTCCTAACGCCAGGTAGGAAGCTCAATTATGCCCGGAAAGATTAATCCCGTAATTCCTGAATTTGTCATTTCAGCCGCTCATAAAATATATTCCAACGATGTCCTCATATCCTCGCTGAGCGGGCAGGGCACTCTCGAACTGAATGCTTATCTCCCGGTTATCGGATCAGCTATAATTGAAAGCATTAATCTGCTCATCTCATGTAATCTTACCTTATTAAACAATCTGTTTACAGGACTAATGGTTAACGAGACAGCCGGTTATGAAGCTGTCATAAATAGTCCTTCAGTTACTACGGCTTTGAGTCCCCATATCGGCTATCATAGGGCGGCTGAGCTTGCCAGATTGATGAAGGATAAAAAGATTAACATCTTTGAAGCTAACAGCATCCTGAAATTGATTGATGAAACTAAGCTTAAATCCATTCTGGAACCGGGGAATCTACTAAAATTAGGATTTTCTCTCGATGATCTGTAAATCAGCTCTTGCAAAAAATTGCTAATTTTGCAGCAAATTCTGCAGAATGGTAACCAAAGGACGAGAGTCAAAACCGCATATAGGCATTTATGGGCGTCGTAATAATGGCAAAAGCAGCCTGATCAATTGTCTGGCTGGTCAGGAAATTGCCATTGTATCTGACCATGCCGGAACTACCACCGATCCTGTCAAAAAATCTTTTGAAATCACGGACTTTGGCCCTGTAATTCTTGTAGATACAGCAGGTATTGACGACTCCGGCGAACTTGGACAGAAACGAGTTGACCGGACTTTAAATACTCTTGATATTATTGATCTCGCTCTTCTTGTTGTTACTGATAATTCATGGGGAAAATATGAAGCTGAACTTATAAATAAATTTAATGATCACGATCTCCCGTATATTGTAATACACAGTAAATCTGACATACAGGCGCCTACAGCTGACTTTCAACATAAGGTACTCAAATTAACAGGCACTCCGCTATTTGAATTTTCCTCTGCCGATAGACGGAATTATGAGGAGCTTATTACCCTGATCCGTAACACAATACCGGAACATTCATGGAAAAATCCGACTTTACTCGGTGACCTGATCAGTTACGGAGATATTGTAATTCTTATTACACCAATTGATATTGAAGCCCCGGCCGGGAGGCTCATTCTGCCACAAATGCAGGCGATAAGAGATATCCTTGACAATGAATCTGTTGCAATAGTCTTAAAAGAAAGGGAAGTTGATGCTTTCCTTAAAAAAACCAGGATAAAGCCGGCGCTGGCAATTACTGATTCGCAGGTGTTCGTTAAAGCTGATGCTTCCATTCCTCATGATATCCCTCTTACAAGTTTCAGTATCATGCTTGCCAGGTTCAAAGGTGATTTTGATAATTATCTCAAAGGCACTCCGAAAATATCCGAATTAAAAGATGGCGACAGGGTGCTTCTTCTTGAATCTTGTACACATCATGTCTCCTGTGATGATATTGGAAGGACAAAAATCCCGCGCTGGATAACCGGTTTTACTGGTAAAAAGATTGAATACGATGTTGTTGCAGGGCTTAATGTTATATCAAGACCTATTACTGACTACTCTCTTGTAATACAGTGCGGTGGCTGCATGATAACGAGAAAACAACTTCATAACAGGCTTCAGTCAGCAATTAAAGCCGGAGTACCGGTCACCAACTATGGAATGGCAATTGCTTATGTACAGGGAATTTACAACAGGGCAATCGCCCCTTTTGTAAAAGGAGAAAAAAACCTGAATACATACCTATAGTATTTTTTAATACTACTCTGTGGTTCTCTGTGTCTCCTCCGTGCCTCTCTGTGTAGCATAAAAACATAAAGAACTGACACAAAGTTTCACAGAGGTACACAGAGAAAAAAGAACAGGCAACTAGCAAAAGTTCAGAACCTGAAATAAATAAACGGCATCACTTCAGTCGTCCTCATCTGAAATAAAAGTATTGCCACTACCATAATTACGGCAAGCTGTGCAACAAGAGGTATTTTTATAAACAGTCCCCTGTACGACTCTTTGGTTTTTTCCGGTAGAAAATGTATTATATAGGCCACCAACATCAATAGTAAGGCATTGCTGTATGCAGGAAGAACAGTCATATATGATCCCGGAGAAAAATTCTCAAAAATCTGTTTTAACATAATCTTCACACTTTCCAAATCTGAAGCTCTGAAGAAGATCCAGCAAAAGCTTACAAACTGAAAGGTTATGAAAACAGAAAGTACCCGCCCAATCCATCTTGTCCTTAAATGCCTTTTAAAGATCGAATTCCATATCTTATTAATTACCAGCCCAATGCCATGCAGTCCCCCCCAGATAACAAACTTTAATGATGCACCATGCCATAATCCTCCCAGAAGCATAGTTATCATCAGGTTGAGATAGGTCCGGATCTTTCCCTTCCTGTTGCCTCCCAATGATATATAGAGATAGTCGCGAAGCCATTGCGACAAAGATATATGCCATCTTTTCCAGAAATCTGTTATACTCTTAGCCTTGTAAGGCGAGTTGAAGTTCAAAGGCAACCTGAATCCAAGAATCAGCGCGACACCTATGGCAATATCTGTGTAGCCCGAAAAATCACAGTATATCTGCAATCCGTATCCGTATATGGCCAGCAGGTTCTCAAATCCGGAATAGATTGACGGAGCATCAAAAACACGGTCAACCAGATTAAGTGCTATAAAATTAGAGATAATTATTTTTTTTATCAAACCCTTGGAAATCATGTAAAGAGCATGGCTGAATTCATGCTTTGAAAGCCTGAATTCCTGATAAATCTGTGGAATAAAAACAGATGCTCTGACAATTGGTCCGGCAACCAGATGGGGAAAGAATGAAACATAGAAACCAAAATCAATTATATTCCTGACGGGCTCCATTTTTTTTCGGTAAACATCAATGGTATAGCTTAGTGACTGAAAAGTAAAAAAGGAAATACCGACAGGAAGTATTATATAGCTTATATCGAAATGTGTTCCAAGAATTGAATTTGATAAAGCTGAAAGCAGGTCATAAACCTTTAACTGAGTACCAAATATTACATTTATTGTTTTGATAATGAATCCTGTATATTTAAAATAACCCAGAAGCCCAAGATTTGAGATTATGCTTAATAGTACAAAAAATCTTCGCCCGGCTGCTCTCTTGGTTTTAAAGATCAAAAAACCACAGCTGTAATCAATTATTGTTACAAATATCAGGATGAATAAAAAGAGACCTCCCGCTTTATAGTAAAAGAAAAGGCTTACCAAAAACAAGTATATATTCCTGATCAGCAATTTCTTATATACAAAGCTGTATACTGCAAGCACTAAAAGAAAGAATATCCAGAAGGCTGCTGACGTAAAGACAAATGGCTTATCGGGATTAAAATTTAATAATGAAAATAAAATAGATTTTGTAAGACTTCCTTCTCCACTGGTTTTTTGAGGCTCACCGATAACGACCATTGGAGCTGTCGGAACTTTGACAGGCAACAAATATGTTGTTGCTGGTCGGGCTGTATCAATCTCTCGTACAGCAAACAAGGAAGATACAAGCATTTCTGAAAGAGTATCGGCACCGGTATAGGTAAAGTGAATAAAGTCTTTCTGGGCCAGTGGAGGTTTCTTTTCTGCCCACTTAATAATTGAGGATTTTCCTCCCATAGCTCTGTACGAATTCCAGAAAGTTGCATCAGTTTTCAGAGTGGCTCGTTTCTGGGCATCAATAATCGCAGGGATATTACTGTACGATTTAATACTATCACCCTCATTTACTGCCATATCCGTAACACCAACAACTAATATGGGAGTTAAAGGTGAAATCTCGCTGAGCAATGAAATCTGCCGGATCAATCCTTTCTGATAATATGAATAATTGTCTTTTACATTCTTTACAATGTTCAGACCATATTGAAGAATAAACAGGCCGGGGGATAGATTTTTATACGACTCTCTGAGATTATCCCTGTCCACCATGGTAAATTCCAGCCCTGCACTTCCTCTCTGAGGTATGTTGTCGACAACAACGCCGGTTTCACCTTCAATGCTTATACCATAAATATCGGGGCTTACCCTTCCTTCAAATTCTATCTCGATATCTCTTTCCCTGTATAAATGGCATTTTATCTCATTAAAACCGGTGCCTCTTTTTAAGGTATCTGCAAAAAGTTTCATATCATCTGCTTTAACAACAATGTTTACAATACCCTGTGCGTTCCCATAAAATATTCGCAGAATATCGTATTCGGCAGATGAACTGTCAGCTACATTTGATGGTCTGATCCTTATAAACGCCTTTTCAGGTGCTGATGCGGTTTCTCCTTCAGGCAAATACCGGCATATTGCCATGAAAGGACCAAGTTTCCTGTGAGATATCTCCCCTGATTTATAAGACAGATAGTTGTACTTTTTCCAGTTTGAAGATGACCGTATCCAGATTGATTTGGTGTACATTACCGGCATCAAAGGCAAAAATAATCCGGGGCCTGTTCCTCCCCGTCCTTTTCTTAAGGTATGACGCAGATAGGAAGTAATACGGTCGCCTTCAATCTGCGAATCACCATAATAAATGATCCTTACCTGTCCCTTTGAATTTCTTAGAGAATCAAGAAATCTTTGGAAGGGATATTCAGGCAGTTTTTCAGGAATGGGAGGAAACGAAACTGAGGATCTCGTGCTATCAGAAGAGATTATATTTGTGGTATCTGCTGGCTTTTTGAGCGTACTGTAATCATTCCTGTTTTCTGATATTAAATTATTTATAATATCAGAAGGAATAAATTCATAAATCGAAGGGAAAAGTTGATTTGAATGAATTATATAATGAAGACCGGTAAAACAGGCCAGAAAGATCAGTAATAACAGGAATGACCTTAAAGGGCGCATATATTAAAAAAGAATCAGCTCTTTTTCTTGATCTTCAGCCTCTGCCCAACCTTTATTTTACCAGGATCAGTTATATTATTCAATGACAGCACCTGTGTCGTAGTTACATTATCAAACATCTTAACGATATCCCAGATTGAATCTCCTTTACGAACGACATATATAATATACTCTCCATCAATTTCCCCGGGCCCCATAGTTGTTGCCTGAGGCTGGGAATTGGGTACAGCTGTTTTTCCTATTAGTGCCTGTTTATCAGCAAACTCCATTGTATTGATCTTCGAAAATAACTCGGATTTTGAAGGATCTACATAGACCACCAGTTTCTGACCAACTCTTATGTTGTTCCGGTAAATATTATTCCAGTTCCTGAGATCTGATAGCCCGACCTTGTACCATTCAGCTATGAAACCAATGTTATCTCCATCCTTGACAGTATAAATTAATTTGGTTTTGCCTTTAATATCTGTCACTATATAAGAAGATCGCGTGGGATCAGCAATGCGAGTTGATTTATTTAAATAAAGATCTGATTTATATTGTCTTATTGTATCATTCAAATCAATAAAATCTCCGAGATGGTTAACCGGCAAAGTCAGAGCCTGAGGTTTTGAAGAACCGGGTACTAACCCTGTACGATATTGAGGATTGAGTGCCTGAAGTTCTCCTAAAGGTATATTCATCACCTCAGAAATCTGTGCAAGATGAATATCCTTATTAACCATAATAGTGTCGGTAGCAACAGGAATATTCAGAGGCAACGGCTGAAGGTTATGCTGTGCATAATAGTTAATAGCATAAGCTGCAGCAATATACTGAGGAATATATCCCCTGGTTTCTTTGGGGAGCCTGTAGTATATTCCCCAGTAATCCTTTTTATTCCCGGACCGTTTAATTGCCTTGTTAACATTTCCCGGGCCACAGTCATAAGCGGCAATAACCAGGACCCAGTCTTTATATATATCATACAGGTCTTTGATGTATCTTGCAGCTGCATGTGTCGCTTTTACGGGGTCCCTTCGCTCATCGACTACAGAGTTAATAGTCAGTCCGTACATTCGTCCGGTACTGTACAGGAACTGCCACATGCCTGCTGCCCCTGAGCGCCTGTTAACAGCATTTGGATTTAATGCTGATTCAATTACTGCCATGTATTTAAATTCTGCAGGAAGACCGTAGGAATCGAAAACATCTTCAATCATCGGGAAATAATAATCCTTCAATCCAAGTACTGCGCTGAATTTTTCTCTCTGTCTGATAGTATAAACCTCGATATGATTCCTGATAATATTATTGAAAGGCAGACTTATTACTGAATTAATTTTGCTTAGCCTGTTAATATACACTGTATCAGGACATTGCAATCCAACTGTATCGCCTTTATATTCACCGGGATTATTTTTGATAGCTATTTTTACATACCACGTATTTACCAGGCTGTCAAGATCACGCGCAATTTGTTCACTGGTATCGTCCGATTTAATAATTATAGTATCTACATCGGATGCGGCATTTGCTTTCAAAACTGCCAGAAAGAAAATTATCAGTATTGCTTTAAATCTCATAGTCAATTAATTATTTTAAAAGTTTATTTTCAAGCCAACGCTTAATCCTGCACCAATGAATCCACCCGGTAAAGTCATCTGGACAGGAGCAAGTGTAAGATTAAGATTAGGACTTATATCATAGTTAAAAAGGCTGGCATCAACATTTGCGTCAAGTATCGAAAATAGGTACCAGCCTGCGATGCCAATATATGAAAGATCCCTGTATCGCTTGTAATAATCCACCATTTGAAGCATTGCATTCTTATAATAAGCATAAATTGAAGGAACATAACTGTTAGGATAAACTACAGGATCATAAGTTGATTGATCGACAGTGGGAGATATCACTTTGAGGTAACTGTCTGTTGCCTTTATATTATCTGTAAAATCCTGATAAGCTTTCATATACAGGTTATAATATTTGCCATTGAAGCCGGCACTGTAAATAAGAGCACCAAAACCCACATAAACCACAGGTATTTTCCAGTATTTTCTGTTGTAAATCTGCCCCAGACCGGGGAATGAAACAGCCATCATTGTTGCTTTAAACGTCTCAGGTTTAAACTTATGCTTAACCGGTTCGGTAACAACGAGAGTATCCTGCGCAAACATGTTCTGCTGAATGCAAAGCAACTGCAGGATAAGTATAACCAATATATTGTGAAAAGTCTTCAAAATAAAAAATTACCGGTCTTTCTATTTTAAAACCAGTATAACGGCGCGATAAAGATAATTATTTTCAGGAGTTCAGGCGGTCAAATACTCCTAAAATGCGTTCCATTTCATCTGAGTTTTCAAATGGGATCACGATTTTACCCTTCCCATTTTCATTTATTCTGAAGTTTACTTTGGCTGAAAATATCTTGTTTAGATGATCCGAAAGCTGAGTGAAATCATCATTTAGTTTTCTCTTTTTTTCAATCTTCTCAGGGTTTTTGCTCTTTTCAGACTGTAATTTCCTGACAAGCTCTTCTGCCTGACGCACAGACAGTTCTCCATCTATGATTTTATAATAAACATTGATCTGCTTTTTCGGATCTTCAATATTGACGAGCGTCCGGGCATGACCCATCATCAGGTGTTTGTTTTTAATGCCGAGTTGTATTTCGGCAGGCAGTTTCAGAAGACGAAGATAATTTGCCACGGTTGATCTTTGTTTGCCAACCCGGCCACTTAATTGTTCCTGAGTGAGTTTACACTCCTCTATAAGCCTCTGGAAGCTAATTGCAACTTCCACGGCATCAAGATCTTCACGCTGAATGTTCTCAACCAGCGCCAGTTCAAGCATTGCCTGATCATCTGCAGTTCTGATGTAAGCCGGGACATGAGTAAGTCGTGCCATACGCGCAGCCCTTAATCTTCTTTCCCCTGCGATAAGCTGGTACCGGCCTGTTCCAACCTCCCGTACTGTTAGCGGTTGCACAATACCCAGCTTCTTAATTGAAGTTGTAAGTTCTTCAAGCGATTGTTCATCAAAGCTTGTCCTTGGTTGAAAAGGGTTAGCTTCGATTGAATCGACGGAGATATCAAGGTTTGCTTCGACTTTTTTCTCAAGGATCTCTTTCTCCACACCATCAATCAATGCACCAAGACCTCTTCCCAACGCATTTTTCTTCATCATAGTCATTCTGTTTCCGGTAATTGAAAAGTTCTGTAATTACTGCTTAACTCTTGTTTCCTGTTTCTCAATAAGCTCCTTGGCCAGGTTAAGATAGTTGACCGTACCTCTTGAATCGGCGTCATAAAGAATAGCCGGCTGACCAAAGCTCGGAGCTTCTGAGAGTTTTACGTTTCGCTGGATTATAGTTTTAAATACCATTTGCTGAAAATGTTTATTGACCTCATCAGCTACCTGATTTGATAATCTGAGACGTGAATCGTACATTGTAAGAAGGAAGCCCTCAATCTCAAGTTCAGGATTAAGATTATTCTGAATAATTTTTATTGTATTAAGAAGTTTACCCAGTCCTTCCAGGGCAAAGTACTCACACTGTACAGGTATTATAACAGAATGCGATGCTGTAAGGGCATTAACAGTCAGAAGGCCTAAAGATGGAGAGCAATCAATAAACAGATAATCATAATCCGCTTCTATTTTTTTAAGTACCACCTTAAGAGTTTTTTCCCTTTCATGTCTGTCAAGCATTTCAATTTCTGCACCTACAAGGTCAATATTTGAGGGAATTATTGAAAGATTCTCAACTTCACATTTGAGCAAAGCTTCCGCTGGTTCTTTTCCGTCAATCAAACAATCGTATATTGTGCATCTTATCTGCCGCGTGTCGATTCCAATACCGGAAGTTGCATTTGCCTGAGGGTCTGCGTCAACTATCAGTACTTTCTTTTCCAGAGCGGCAAGGCTGGCCGCAAGGTTTATTGCTGTTGTTGTCTTCCCTACCCCACCCTTCTGATTTGCTATAGCTATAATCCTTCCCATCTTTTTTCAGTTATCAAGTTATAATTTGAGTTTCAAATTTACTATTTATGGCCTTCTGCTACCGGCAGTAAAAGCTGTAATTGTAAACATTTTTTTCGGGGTTTTCAACACTTTATTAACATCGGCGCTTTTTATTAAAAAACATAACTGGCTGATTTTGTGTGCAATTACAAATCAGCTAGTTTAGGAATCTTCCTTTTAAAACTAATATCCTTGTGAACAGTGAGTCTGATAAACAGATCATTAAAGTGATATTGATCCGGATTTTGAAAAATTTGTCTATTTATTTCCATCTTTGTCTGCCACATATCCTAATCAATATGAGTAACACTACCGATCAGAAAGAATGGCTGGTAATAGTAAATCCAAATGCCGGCAATGGAAAAGGAAAAAGAGACTGGGAAAAAATATCCGTTCTTCTTAAAAATAAAGCTCTGCCTTTTGCTGTAAAGTTCACAGAAAAAAAGGGGCACGCTATCCGCTTTGCAATTGAAGGTATTAGGTCAGGTTACAGGAAGATAATAACAGTAGGCGGTGATGGCACTCTGAATGAAGTCGTTAATGGTGTCTTTTTAAGCAAGGTTTGTTCAACAGCTGATATTTCCCTGGCATTGATTCCCGTAGGAACAGGAAATGATTGGGGCAGGATGTTTGGTATTCCTCTCGATTATGAAAAAGCTATAAGCATTATTTGTGAAAATAAACTGATGCTACACGATGCAGGCCTTGTAAGTTTCTATGAGGGATCGGAGAAGAAAGAGAGATACTTCATAAATATAGCTGGACTGGGATTTGAATCAGTTGTTGTGAAAAGGACCAATTATCAGAAAGACAGAGGCCATGGTGGCAAACTGATATATTTCTATAACCTGCTTATGAGTCTTATTTCATATAAAAACACAAAGGCAGAAATTATTATAGATGGTGAAAAGATCCGTGCAAATGTTTTCTCCTTAAATGTCGGGAACGGTCGTTACTGTGGAGGAGGTATGAGACAGACTCCCAGGGCTTTACCTGATGACGGGCTGCTTGATGTGACAATAATAAACGGTATGGGAAAGCTTGAGATAATCAGAAACCTGAAGATCCTTTATGATGGTACGATCCTCAGGCATCCAAAGATTGACGGGTACAAGTGTAAAAATATAAAGGTCACTTCAGAATCCGAAATGTATGCCGAAGCTGATGGTGAATCGCTGGGTCAGACTCCTGCAGAATTCAGTATTATCCCGGAGAGTTTGAATATTGTTTATGGAACTAAAATCATTCCGTAATCTTTATCTCAAACAGTTTGGGCCACCTTTTACCAGTAACAAAAATCCTGTTACTCTTGCTATCATAAGCTATGCCATTCAATACATCAGTATTTTCATCCCGGTCCGATTTAGACAGAAGACCTTTCAAATCAATATAGGCCAGTACTTTCCCGCTTACAGGATCAATTCTTGCTATAAGATCGGTCATCCAGATATTTGCCCAGATTTCACCATTAATGTATTCAAGTTCATTCAGCTGGTCAACTTTCTTCTCATTATCATAAACTTCAATCTTTGAAACAACAGTAAACATTTCTGGTTCAAAGAAATAGAGAATATTTGTTCCATCGCTCATCACAATTCTGTCATTTATAGTGGTCAAACCCCAACCCTGAGTAGGATAGTAGATCTTATTTATCAATTTAAAATCCGATTTATTATATACAAATCCAACTTTGCTTTTCCAGGTTACCTGGTATATGCGGTCGCGGTAAAGCGCGATACCTTCACCAAATAATGAATCATCAAGGTCATGTTGCCTTATAACCTTTCCCGTTTCCAGTTCAACTTCTCTTAAAGTCGATCCGGTCTCTTGTCCGGTACCTTCAAATAAAACCCCATTGTCATATACAAGTCCCTGGGTAAATGCGTCCCTGTTATGAGGATATGCATGAATCACATTGTAACCATCCCGTTTAGGTACTACATCCGAATAGATAATCACAAACCGTGTAACGGTACTCTGAGATTTGCCTCCTTTGAAAGCTGTCGCTTTTAATGATTTTCTTCCTGTAGTGACAGTGAAAACAGGAGGGATTGTATACTCCCACGGATGTGATTTAATAGCTGTTACATAATTTCCATTAAAATAAAGAGTCACAGAGTCGGGTAATGTTTTCTCGTCCTCAAGGGCCAGCTTCACTTTGACAGGTTGTTCAAGTTTATAACCTGCATCGTCTTCAGGTGATAATATTTTTATAAGTTTTGCAGAGACCTCTTCATTCAAAATCCGGGTGGGCTGAACTCCGGTTTCATTTATTTTCCCCGATCTGCCCGAACATGAGATAGTCCATGTCAGGAGAAGCAAAACTGAGAGGACAATGAGATATTTTTGATAATCAATTTTCATCCGTTTTTGGTTTTCGGGGTAAACAATCGATTAAAAATATTTTTTCTCGCCGATGATATTCTTTTCTCTGCTTCCTTCTCCTGGAGTTCATAAGGTGTTAGTATCTGCCATACACCGCTCCAACCCGGGAAACCTCCAATGTTTTTATCGTCAATATAGATGTCCGCATTTATCTTACGGCTCACTGTCTCATCAAATATTTCTTCAGGATAGTTTTTATTAACTGCATAAAACTCAATTCCATTCTTTCTGCAATACTCAACAGCTTCATCAAGTTCTTTGCCCGTCCGGAATGTCCAGAGGATGATCATTGCCCCTAGTTTTTCGAGTTCCTTAAGTGTTTGAAAAGCAAAAAGTTTCTCTTTGCCGATTTCGGGATACTCGTGTTCAACTATTGTTCCGTCAAAATCCACTGCAATCTTTATGCCTGTGAAGTCAACCATTCAATCTATCTTATTTTTGCAAATCTAATAATAAATGAGACAAGAATGACTCAATAACGTTATCCATATCATCTTGAATTCATGATTTTACCCCCTTTCATTTTCCCCCACAGGGGAAATGTATTGATACTCCGTCCCCCTTGGGGGAAGGTTGGGAAGGGGGTATCTGATTAAATTGAAACAAATCAATTAACGTGAATACTGAAATTTATCTTAATTTTGCTTCCCTTCTTGATTACATTATCTAATTTCAACATGAAACATTTTCCAAATTTTATTACATCACTTAACCTGGCATCGGGATTTATTGCAATTATTTTTGCTGCCAACGGAAACCTTGTAACTGCCTCATGGCTTATACTCGCAGCAATGATATTTGATTTCCTCGATGGCTTATCGGCCAGGTTATTTAAAGCATATTCTGCAATTGGAAAAGAGCTCGACAGTCTTGCCGACATTGTAAGCTTTGGTGTTGCACCCGGGATAATTTTATATCGCCTTCTTAATGAATCCATATCATTGAATGGTCCGATTGATATGAATTCTGACAGCATGAAAGCCATGTTATTAATGTTAATCCCTGCAATAATGCCGGTATGTGGAGCTATACGACTTGCAATATTTAATATAGATTCAACACAGGCAAAAACGTTTAAAGGTTTACCAATCCCGGCAAATGCCCTTGCAGTGATTTCAATTGTCATCGCCGGACATTATTCACAATCGCAGTTAATTAACTCACTTACCCGTTCTCCTTTTCTACTTATAGTGTTTACAATTATATTATCCTTATTAATGGTCAGCAGGATGCCTTTACTTTCTCTTAAAGTTTCTAACTTTAAATTTAAGGGAAACGAAGGAAGATATATTCTTGCTGGATTGGTACTTATCTTTTTTGCCATTTTTGGAGTGATGGCATTTCCTTTAATAATACCTCTTTATATTATTTCTTCGGCAATATCTCTCCTCTTCTGACGAGATAGTTATCCCTTTTCGGAAAATTTCTTTTCATAAACAGATAAAGCATATTTTACGGCAAACCAGCATAAAAGAATAAATGCCGGCCAGATGAGGTATTGAAGAATTTGACTTATGTACATTTCCAGGTGTATTAATTTCAGTTTTCTTTTGTCAATTGGCATGCGGTGCGCGCTATGCGGTGCGTGGCAGGTGGCATGTGGAGTGCTGTTTCCGCAAACCGGTTACCGGTCGCCGCAAACCTTAATATTTATGCTCTTCCGAGTTCATTTCTTCTTCCGTGATCTTCTTATTATTGATAGCCTTCCAGGCATACCAGATATATGCTATAACCAACGGGATAATAAATGAAACATACATCATTGTTTTCAAAGTAAACAGGCTCGATGACGCATTTCTGATTGTTAAAGAGCTCTGGAGGTCGAACAGGGACGGATAAAATGAAGTTTCATTAAACCCGGCTATAAGAAACAAAGAGAAAACCGTAAATATGGTACCTGTTCCGGAAAACCAGATCCCTGAAAGACTTTTCCTGAATATTGTTATCCCAATTCCATATAAGACACCGATCACTCCTAAAAGAAAAAGTATCAGAACAACAGGCATCTGAATGAGATTATGTATGTATTTGAACTTTTCTAAAGTTATTGTCCCGCTCAAAGGATCAGCTGCAAACCCCTTTGAACAGAGCAGGGAAATGAAAAAAAACAGGAAGAAGATCAGAAAAAGGATAGAGTTGGTAATTAATGCTTTAACCGATCTCCTCACTAAATCTTCATCATCAAGAGTATTGATTATATATAACACTCCGTTAATTCTTGCAAGAAATAATACTGCAAATCCAAGTGAAAGGTTTCGCACTTTCAATAAAGCCTCAAGACCGTACCAGTGAGTTGCCCAATGGACCTGGTTCATCTGGTTCAGAGTAAACATCGCGCCTGTGAAAAAAGTTGCAACAGCTACTCCAATAAGAAATGGACCAAGAGAACCATTCAGAAAGAGAAAAAAGTCGAAGGTCTTCTGCCCCAGAACGTTATTGGGTTTTGATCTGAATTCATATGCTATAGCCTGTATAGTAAAACTGAACAATATTGCGATCCAGACCCAATAGGCACCTCCAAAACTGGTTGCATAGAAAAGCGGGAAGGAAGCAAAAAAGGCACCGCCAAAAGTCACAAGAGTTGTAAAAGTGAATTCCCATTTCCGCCCCATTGTATTAACAATCATTGTCTTTTGGGTGCTGTTTTCAGGGAGCGAAAAGATCATCGATTGTCCTCCCTGTACGAACATCAGGAAGACAAGCAGGCTTGCCAGAATAGAAACAATAATCCACCAGTAGTGTTGCAGAAAAAGTTGAGATATCATCGTTATCATAATTTTATCCTCCTAATGTTTGGGCCCGGTTTTAATCTGTTTTATCATAATTGATACCTCTGAAATAAGTAATCCCGTGAACATGACAGCAAAAAGAATGAATGTTGTAATTACTGACCCCGTGCTTATCTGTGAAACAGCTTTTGATACAGTCATCATATCCTGAATTATCCATGGCTGCCGGCCTGTTTCAGTAAGTAACCAACCCAGCTCACTTGCAATATATGGTAAAGGTATAGACAGAAGGGCTATCCATAAAAACCATTTGTTGTCTGAAATTGTTCCTTTGAACAGGAGATATAACGCCACGGAAAAAATCATTATCAAAAGGAACCCCAGTATCACCATCAGGTGAAAACAATAGAACGAGGCCGTCACATTCGGAATAACATCTTCGGGTTTATCAACTGAGGCATAACCGAAATATCTGAAATATTTGCTCTGGAAGTCTTTGTCTCTGAAAACTTCTTTTATAGCCGAAATCTGTGCAGAATCATTATTTAGTCTTGATTTTTTATAAGATGTCAGAATTTCCCTGGCGTATTTCCCTCTTTGAATTTTTTCGGTTGTCGAGACTATCCCCAACTTCTCATTGCCTGATATATGATCTTTAAGGCCCTGAACATAGGCATCTCTGTCGCCACCGGTAAGAACTGAAAGTAAACCGGGTATTTGTATCTTAAATGCAAATTCCCTGACCTTTTTTTCCCCTATTTTTTTATCCGTATCTT
>JBEKDR010000078.1:0-19559 GCA_050014255.1 Bacteroidales bacterium
CCTCAAAAATAATAAGCCATTTTTTCTGCCTGATTTTTCAAGTGATCTTCATTATGAAGTTGAAGTCGTGCTTAAGATAAGCAAGCTGGGAAAGGGAATATCTGCAAAATTTGCTCCCAGGTACTTTGACGAAATCACTCTGGGAATCGACATTACCGCCCGCGATCTCCAGTCCCGATTGAAAGCTGCCGGGATGCCCTGGGAACTGTCAAAATGCTTCGATGGTGCTGCACCTATTGGCCGCTTCATTCCAGTGACTGGAATAAAAAATATGGCAGATCTCGATTTCCGGCTGGATATCAACGGCAAAGTGGTACAAAAAAGTAACACTTCCGATATGATATTCGGTTTTAATGAGATAGTTGAATATGTTTCTAAATATTTCACCCTTAAAACTGGCGATTTGATATTCACAGGCACTCCATCCGGAGTGGGACAACTTCATAAAAATGATAACCTTGTTGCATTTCTGGGTAATGAGCCTCTCCTGGATTTTATGATTAAATAATAAATAAATTCCACAAAGCCTTTGTTTTTACCCCTCTGACTCCCCTAGGGGGGAGCACAAAAACAAAGGCTTGATAAGATGATTATGAAAGAGTTGAATAAAACAATGTATTTCAAAGCTACTCCTACAATAATGCATACTGCGAGGATGCTTCGTGAGAACATGACAACTTGTGAGAAAACGTTATGGGAGAAACTTAAAAAGTCCCCCTTGGGGGATTTAGGGGTGAAATATGTGGGTGACCATTACGTCAGATGATTTCATTCTTTATAACTTCCAGTGCTTTTTCCTTATAATAATCCCCTGCAAGCTTGTGTTCAATGAGGATAATGTTAATATAGTCAATCGCTTTTTGAACTGTCTTGGATCTCCTCCGGTGAATATGTCCCGTCACCGGATTGGTATTCAGGAATGAAGGTCCTTTAAACCTTCTTGAGAAGAATGGGAACATTAATCTGAATGTATTCCTGTAAGCTTCAAGTCTTGTCGTTCCACCTACTCCTGCTGAAGTATCTCCTTCGTCCTGAACTTCATCATGTAAGATGATTCCGATTGTCCCCTCTTTCTGGTAATGGATCAGTTGTTTATAAAGTTCTGACCTGGAAGATATCATGCTCGCCCCCAGAACAAGATGAAAAGGTTTTCTGAAATAGACATTATTCCTGTTTTTTTTGGCGAGGTAGCAGGCAGTCTGTGCAGCGACGATGCTCCCTGAGCTGGAAGATGTGATAACAAGTTGAGTTTCAGGAGAAAGCCCGGCATCTATAATCTGGCGGGAAGCCACCATAAAAATTTTTTCGTATTCAGGATTGGTGATGGGTTTCTGAGCGTTGTTCAGAGCCCAGATAACATTCATCATGGGGTATTTATAGTAAATTCCCTTTATAAATTCGAAATCATCTCCCAGTATCTTCTTCATCAACCGGATAAACGATCCTGTAAAGATGTTAAATCTGTCATCACGTGTTTCACCTCCTGCAAAGAACCAGACCTTATATTTATCGTTCGTGTTCCCTCCCATTTGATAACTTTCTGAAATAATATTGTTTTTATTTCAATTAAACCAATATGATAATTTCAGGACAAGTCCCCTGTTTTTTATTTTAAAATCGCCGGGGAACGAGTTCTCTGTATAGACTATAAACAGGTCTGATACCGGTGCAAAACGCCACTGGAACCGAAAGTTCAGATTAATATTATCGATCTGATTATTATATTGTACAAAACTCGTCAAGAAAAGATTGTCAGTAAATGTAAGATCAAGTCTGGGTCCGATAAGTACAAATTGAGCACTTTTATATGGCAAAGGCATTGAGATATTGTTATAGGTTGTAACAATTGCCAGGCTTCCATAGGGTTGAACCCTGAAGTACAATTCTCCATCAACCATCCACTTTGTGCCATTATAAAATCCTCCGTACCTGCTGCTGATCAGCCAATTGAGTGGTTTACGGATATCTGAGGTGAAAGAAATACCCATTTCTTTCCAGTTAAATTCATCATTTGCAGGAAGGGGAACCCCCCCTGTATTGGTTGGATCAAAAGGAGTTTGCAGTTTAACAAATGTCTGCATCCCATCAACCACCAATATACTTTTATTCATCCATTCAACCTGGTAAAGAAGCTGAGTTATCCTGTCAGTCATTTTCAGTGAGGGATCATAATACATGTCCATTTTAAAAGCCGGTCCATGGTCAGCTATCCTGCTGGAGGCCGGGAAGAACTTGTACTGAAAAGTCGGGTTTAATTCATAGTACCCATTTCTTCTTATATATCCGACTTCTGCAAGATAATCAGCTCCTACCCACGATTGGTTCAGTGTAACTGTTAAATATTGAGTATTATATGCAATATTGGCTGACAATGCTGCAGCATTACCAGATGCTCCGGGGTAAAAAGACTGATGGTAAAATGCTTTCCCAAGCCAGTGGTTATCAGCACTTGCAAGATTATATTCAAGCCCTGCAACACGGTTGAATTTGTACCTCGTGGATGAGTCATTTCTCAGATTCATCACCTGCTTGTTTACAAAAAAAGCTGTAATATTGGAATGGTTGAATACCTGACGCTGAAGAACTGCAACGGTAAAATTTTCGGCTTCGACAGTATCATTTTGACCGGTTTGAATGTTCATAAGTCCGATTCTCCAGTTATTTCCAATCTTTCCGCTTAATCTTGCTCCGGCCAGAACCTGACTCTCGAGCCCTATGCGTCGCGAAAAAAAGGGCCTCAGGTTATCATTACCCAGCTGAGCGAAGAGATCACTGTTCTCGAGATAAAATTGTCTTTTCTCGGGAAAGAATAGTTCAAAACGATCAAGGTTTGTCACCTGATTGTCGACTTCAACCTGGGAATAGTCTGGGTTGACTGTCAGATCAAGGTTCATTGAAGTTGATATTATAACCTTTGCATCAATACCTGCATTGGCAACATGTTTGAACCCTTCGCCAGCCTCTTTGTCCTGAGTGGTTTTTGCTGATACATAAGGTATTAAGGAGAATCTCAGACCTGAAGGAGGCAGCGGTTTGTCCCATATAAGTGAACCTGTAAATGCAAGAGTTGCTGTGGCAAACTGTCTTGGCATTGGCGCCCAGCTTGATTTTTCATTTGTTTTAAGGTCAAGCCTGCTGAAGTTTATTCCCCATTCTTTTTCTCCACCATTATATCTTATGCTACGGAATGGAATTGCAAATTCAGCTACCCAGCGGTCTTTATAATTTTTTACAGCAGATCTCCATTTTATATCCCAGTTCAGGTTCACTGTACCTCCGTTAGCCTGTATTCCATCCCATTGTGCCCCAGCAGCAGAAACTCCGAAGGCAAAGCCATTGGTCTGATCATTGTATGTATCAAGGAATACTATAAAATTATCGTTCTTAAGAAAGTTGAAATCGCGACGCAGTGATTCAACCGGGCGCTTACCGGGTGTTGGATCGTAACAAATTATACCTACATATAGATTTGATTCATCATAAATTACTCTCACCTCCGTCTGCGCGATGGCAAATCCTGTATCAGTAGGCAACACTCTTTGGAAATGAGTCGCTTTATCTGCAGTTAGCCATGCCGGCTCATCAAGAATTCCGTCTATCGTGATGTTATCGGTTATCTCTTTAGTATTTATCTTATATTTCTCGCGGTTAATTCCTTTTAACTGACCAAAAAGTACCATATTAGAGCACAGAATAATAGTTGTGCAGAGTAAGAGAGAGAATCTGAGCATGGAGAGGTTTAAAGTTTTGCCACAAGGTAAAAAGAAATTAGGAATTACAAATGACGAATTATGAACCGGGTGGAAAAAATTGTTCTGAGATAGAATTTGTAATTTTACTTTAATTAATTGTCTTAATTCTATTGAAACTGAATTATAATTAATTTTAATTTATGGTTATCGATATAAGTGCTGATACAGAGGAACTGGGATTCAAAGCAATACTTTAATCAATATATATAAGACCTGGACTAATGATAATAGAAAATAAAGACCGTTTTACAATAGAAGGGATTCATTATGAAACCGGAAAACCGGTCTGCATAGAAATATATGATGGATTTATTGGAAAAATTAATAAAAAAGCAGGTTTAATAAATGGAAAGCAGAATTTATTTATAGCTCCCGGACTAATAGATAATCAGATAAATGGTTATGCAAATGTCGATTTTTCAGGTAACAATCTTTCAGTTGATGATGTAATTAGTGCTACACATTCCATTTGGAGAGAGGGTGTGACCTCTTTTCTTCCCACGCTGATAACTAATAGTCATGAAAGACTGATAAAAAACCTGATGATTCTTGAGGAAGCCGGAAGAGACGAGAGGCTCAGGGAATCTATTCCCGGATTTCATCTGGAGGGTCCGTACATTTCTCCGGAGGAAGGTTACAGAGGATGTCATCCGGTTCAGCATATACGCAAACCATCGCATGAAGAATTACTGGATTATCAAAAAGCTGCAGGTGGCAGGATAACCCAGATCACCCTTGCTCCTGAAACTGAGGGTGCGATGGAATTCATAAGATTATGCAGAAATAGTGGGATCGTCGTTGCACTTGGACATACAAATGCATCCGCTGACCAGATCACTCAGGCTGTTGTCAATGGTGCAAGGTTATCGACACATCTTGGTAATGGCTGTGCAAATTTTATACACCGCCATAAAAATCCAATTTGGCCACAGCTTGCGAATGATCTATTGATGCTTTCAGTTGTTGCTGACGGACTACATCTTTCGCAGGAAGAAATCAGAGTGTTTTATAAAGTTAAAGGTCCGGATAATATGATTCTTACTTCAGATGTAGTTTACCTGGCTGGAATGCCTCCGGGAAGGTATACCTTTTTAGAAAGTGAAGTCATACTTACAGAAGAAGGGATGTTACTAAATCCGGAACAGAATTGTCTTGCGGGAGCCTCATTCCCATTGAAAAAGGGTGTTGAAAACATGATGAATTTCACAGGTTGTTCGATTGGCGATGCAATAAACATGGCTTCCGGGAATGTTGCCAGGTTATACGGATTAAATGACAGAGGCAACCTGGCTCCTGGCAAAAGAGCTGATATCATTATGTTTGAAAGAGTGGGGAATCAGTTAAAAGTGAATAAGACCTTCCTGAAAGGGAAACTGGTCTATCAGGCATAGGATTGACAATTTGGAAAATTTTAAATATAGTAAAAGAACAAATTATCGGAAGTATTTAATTTCTGATTATTTTTTTCCTTTGGTATTAATTAATTCTATTAATATCTTTGATTTTTAATTAACAAATAAGAAAGATGGGAAATTTAGGAGCTACTGAGATTTTATTGATTCTGCTTGTTATTGTACTTCTTTTTGGTGGCAGAAAGATTCCTGAACTGATGAAGGGCATCGGGCAGGGTATGAAAGAATTTAAAAAAGCTTCCCGTTTGGATGATGAGAGCGACAAGATGAGCGCTGAACATAAAGATGAAGAAAAAAAATAGAGGTTGACTCTTAAATGCATTGCAAGTCAACCTGTATTTCATAATGTATTGTAAATCAGTCGGAAATACTATACTTTGGTGGCTTTCTGTGTTTTGTTCCCTGCTCGTAGCTGTATGCTATCTCGAGCAGCACAGATTCAGTCCAGGCCTTGCCAAAGAATGTTACTCCGACAGGTAAATCATCAATAAATCCCATTGGAACAGTTATTGCAGGATAACCTGATATTGCTGCCAGTGATGAACTACCACCAACAAAATGATCACCAAGCAACAGATCAGTTTTCCAGGCAGGGGATCCGGTCGGTGCCATAATTGCATCGAGCTTATAAGCATTCATCACTTTGTCAATTCCATCTTCCCTTGTTGCTTTTAACATTGTAGCCAGCGCCTTTTTGTACTCCGCAGAATTAAGGTCTCCTTTCTTTTCAGCTTGTTCAAAAATATTCTGATTAAAATATTTCAACTCAACTGAATCTGACTTATTAAATTCCATCAACTCTTTGAGATTCCTGACCGGTGAATTGCTTCCCAACCCGGCTAAGTATTCATTTAGTCCATTTTTAAATTCGTACAATAGCACGATAAATTCTGAAGCCTCATAATTCTCTGCTTTTGGAAACTCTATATCAATAACTTCTGCACCATTTGCTTTAAGGTATCCAATTGTCTTATTCATCAGAGTATCAACTTTGTAAGAAAAGCCCATTGCTTTTTTCAGCAGACCTATTCTTTTGCCCTTCAGGCCATTTTTTTTCAGATACCTGGTATAATCGGTCTGATATTTTCCTTGTGAAGCAAGTGTTTTGGAATCTGATGAGTCAATACCTGTCAAAGCCCCCAGTGTAATTGCAACATCTTCTACGGTTCGTCCCATCGGACCCGGAGTATCCTGTGTGAATGAAATTGGAACAATACCTGACCGGCTGATAAGGCCTACTGTGGGTTTAATACCAACAATTCCATTGTTATTTGAAGGGCACACTATTGAACCATCTGTTTCAGTACCTATCGCCACCATGCAAAGATTGGCAGAAACTGCAACACCTGAACCTGAACTGGAACCACATGGGTTACGATCGAGGACATATGGGTTCCTGGTCTGTCCTCCAATACCACTCCATCCGCTCGATGACACTGTAGTCCGAAAGTTTGCCCACTCACTAAGATTCGATTTTGCAATAATTATTGCACCGGACTCTCTTAACTTCCTTGCTACATAGCTGTCACTTTTTGGGAAAGAATTTCTTAATGCAGTTGCGCCAGCCGTTGTGGGCATCTTGTCGTGAGTATCAATATTATCTTTGAGAATCACCGGGACTCCATATAAAGGTCCCTTGGGCTTGCCAGCGGCAGATTCCTTTTCAAGATTTTCTGCAATATTGAGAGCATCAGGATTAATCACAATAACGGAGTTCAGCCGGGGACCATTTTTATCGAGTTCCGCGATCCGGTCAAGGTAGACTTTAACCACCTCTTTAACAGTATATTTTCCCTCTTTGTATCCATTCTGAAGTTGTTCAATTGTTAACTCTTCAATCCAGCTATTATCAGCTTTTTTCTCAGCCTTATTATTTGCAGGTGTCTTGCAGGTAATCACGCATAGGACTATAGAGATGAGCAACAATGAGAATTTGGTGAAATTTGGCTTCATAATTTAATAGTTTTATGAATCATTTTATATAGTATCCCGTATATTCCATAAAATTATGAATATTAAATCAATTTGAATAAATCTGTATATAAACATCATAAAAACCCCTTGTGCGTGGCAATATAGTGGTTATTTAAGGCAGAAAATGGAGTTCTGCTGAAACCATTGAAGCAGTGGGAATAAATTCTTGCTTTTTTTGGGGGATTTAGTTTCTTTCTAAATAAGCAGTGATAATATCTTTCAACTCCTTTAGTTCAGTAGTATCCATAATATCTTCTGAACCTTCTCCTTTACAGGTTGAACTTCACCTTGATTAATTATTTCTGTTTTTAACAAATTATATTCATCCTTATTAATTTTACTGGATGAGGCAAAAATATCTTTTTTAGAAATTTTCATTGGTCTTTTTTTTGTTCCCAATTCCTTTAAAGGTTTCACTTTCCACTGACTAATAATCTGTGATTTTAATAGGTCAAGGTATACTTCATCGCTTAATATACCCGATTTATGCAAATCGATTAATTCCTTAATTTTCGATGATGCTGATATTGAATCGTTCTTCATAATAATAGAATATTAACGAAACAATTTTTTATGCTGTCGTTTACAAGAAATATATAATTCATAGCAATTTATAATAAAAACTTCATTAATGCCTTGCTTTTAGCATTAAAATTTAATGTTTCTTACAAAAACTTACATATTTGTTACAAAAGTCAAGTTAAATAAACCATAGATAAAAACTGATAAATGCATCTCTGATTAAAATTAATTTTTTATTTATTACAATGCTTTTTGATCATATTATTCAATAAAGCATTATTAATTGGTTTAGATATATAATCGTTGCATCCTGATTCTATCGCCTTCTCTCTATCACTTGAAAATCCATAGGCTGTCTGTGCAATGATTATTACATCTTTGTTAAACTGACGAATTTGAAGTGTGGTTTCATACCCATCCATATCGGGCATTTTAATATCCATCAGAATCAAATCGATATCAGGATTATTACGGCAAGCCACAACGGCTTCAAATCCAGTATTTGCATGTATAACTTCTTTACTTATTTTTTGGAGCATTCTGGTTAAAAGCCTATATGATATTTCATCATCTTCGGCAACTAATATTTTCAGTTTTTTTATTTCAACTTCTTTATCCTCTTCATTAACAGCATTTTTGATTGCACTTTCTTCTTCCGGTACAGCATTGTAGGGAATAGTAAAATAAAATATTGAGCCTTTCCTTACTTCGCTTTCCACCCATATCTTCCCTTCAAGCATTTCTACATAAGATTTAGATATTGATAGACCCAAACCAGACCCTTCATAATTTCTATCAAGCGAATCACTACCTTGCCTGAATCTCTCAAAAATTATTTTCATATATGTTTCGGAAATGCCTATACCTGTATCTTTTACAAAGAATTCAAGATATTTCCCCTTTTTCTCATATCCAAATTCAATTGAGCCTTCATTAGTAAATTTAATGGCATTCTTAATAAGGTTAGTCAGTACGGCATAGACTTTTTCATGGTCTGTTTTAATGATGCCTTCTTTTAACGGCAAACTGTTTTTAAAGAAAAACTGCACCCCTTTACTTTCAACCTCAGGTTTGAAGAACTTATAAAGGAATTCGATTTGATTGTTTATGTTCGACTCCTTTATATTAATTTCTATCATTTTCGATTCTATCTTCGAAATATCAATAATATTGTTGATGGTATTGAGCATACGTTCGCTGCTAATCTGAATAGTTTGAACATAATCTTGTCGTTCCTCTTCTGTCAGTTTTGCATCTTTTAAGAGTTCTGCAAAACCGATAATACCGTTCATGGGAGTACGTATTTCGTGGCTCATATTAGCAAGGAAGGCGGATTTGAGGCGTTCGCTTTCCTCGGCTTTTTCTTTAGCTTTAATTAATTCGAATTCAGCCTGTTTGCGTTTTGTAATGTCGTTAATAATGGATAAAACGTGGGTTTTGTTCTTGATATGAATGATTTTGGCGTAAAACAAAGTAGTAATGATTTCCCCATTCTTTCTCTTGAATAAGAATTCCTTTCCTACTACATCCCGGCCCTCAAGAAGAGTAGATATTACCCACTTTTGTTCTTCTTTATCTACCCACATGTTGAGTTCAACCGCTGATTTGTCAATTACCTCTTCTCTTGTGAAACCGGAAACCGAAGTAAAGGCATCATTGACTTCGGAGAATTTTCCATCTTCCGCACTCGTTATAGTGAACGCATAAGGGGATGTCAGGAAAGCCTTGGAATACTTCTCTTCGCTTTCCATCAGAGCCAGTTCGACCTGTTTTTGTTCTGTTATGTCTCTAAATATACCATGTGTTCCAATGAACTTTTCATTATCATCAAATTGAGGAACTGCTGTAATAATTACATTTCGTTTTTTACCATCGAGGCGAGTCAATTCAAACTCATAATTACTACTTTGTCCTTTATTCCGTATTTTGGTTTGATTGAGTATGTGCATATACTGCTCTTCACTGAGAAATTCTTTAAGGTTTTTGCCATGTAATTCTCCTTTACCTACTCCAAAAATTCTTTCAGCAGCAGAATTTATTATTACAAATTCTTCGTCAGGATTTACAAATCCAATTCCTTCACCTATATTTTCGACCACAAGCCTGTATTTTTTTTCGCTTTCTTGAAGTGCTATCTCTTCTTGTTTGTGCCCGGTAATGTCATAACTTACCAAAGCGATTCCAATAACTTTACTATTGGAATCAATAACTGGAGAATAATTTACTTGTAACCATCGTTTTTCTGAACCAGTCTCAAGGGTATTTTCGTAAGAAACCGATTCCCCGGATTTTGCTTTATTAATATATTTTAAAGCGAATTGATAGTTTTTTTCTCCAATAACCTCCCGTAAATGACTGCCAATGATTTTTTCCCGTGAAATTCCAAATGATTTGGCATACATGTCATTTACGAATTCATAGGTTAGACTATCTGCATTGATGTAAGCAATATAACCAAAGATGTTGTTGGCAAGGCTCAGTAATTTATCATTGGTTTCTTCCAGTGTAAGTTTGGTTGCCTCTTTGGTTGCTTTTATGCCTGATTTTAGATTACTCAATTCGAGTTCTAATTCTTTAATCCTACTGTCAATGGCATCTTTATGCATCTTATTAATTGTGTATCAGACAAATTTACAATTATAAAATAAGTTGACCATTTGTTTTATTGAATAAACAATCAGAAAATAATTCATTGCCTCGTATCCTCGTTGGATGAACCACGTTTTTAATCCAAATCTTATTTATGATTATTGGGCGAGAGCAAGAATATTTTGTATTTACCTATAACTAATAGCATTCAGGAGTGAATAACTGTAATATAATACGAAGGGTTTTGCTGCTCGAAGACATAAAGCCTGTCAAATTGGGAACATGTAAATATATTTATAACTTTGATATCTGTTTTATTGCTGATATTGATAAATATGGATATACTACTTTATTGGCGGTTAAAAGAAGTTAATTGGATAGGGCATGAAGGAGTTCGAAAAGGCATCAAGTTTTCAAGTTTTGAAAAGTAATTAGATAAAAGTGATTATAAGACGCCCATTTTGGGCGTCTCCCCAATATAAATTTCTATATTTAGGGTAAATCAGGAATATGAAAAACATTTATCTTCAATTTCTTGATCATCAATCCAATAAATCTCCTATGGTTCTTGCCACAGTGACCAGGACGCATGGCTCTGTTCCACAGAAACCAGGCAGTTCGGCTTTATTTGGTAAGAAAGGCCTTATTTCCGGAACCGTTGGTGGTGGCGTTGTTGAGGGGAGAGTTGAAAAACTCGCCAGGGAGGCTCTTCTGTCAAAAAAATCAGGTCATTTCCTTTTTAACCTCGGCAATGATATCTCAAAAACAGAGGAGGCTATCTGTGGTGGACAGATCAGTATTCTTATTGATGCCAATCTGATCAATCATTTATCTGTTTTTGAACAGCTTAGAATTTCGATTGAAAACCGGGTTCCGGGTGTAATGATAACAATGGTAACCGGGTTCAAAGAAGAGACGGTTCTTATTAATCGCTACTGGATAAACAATAAATCTAAACCTGCGATACCGGCTGCCTTCCTTGAAAAAATTGAACCTGTCGTAATTAATATGCTCACGGAAGGAAATCCATCAGATTACAGGGAAATGGAGCTGACAATACCAGATGAAGAACCTTCTTCCCTGTTTTTTCTTGAAGCTGTTTTCCCTCCTGAACATCTGATAATTGCCGGAGCAGGCCATATAGGAAAAGCATTGGCACATCTGGCAGATATGATTGATTTTGAAGTCACGGTAATCGATGATCGTCCTGAATATGCAAATTCTGAGAATATTCCTGAAGCCAGCCATATTATAGTTAAAGATATAGGGGAAACATTGAAGGATCTGAAAAAAAGTAGTGATACTTATGTCGTGATCGTAACACGTGGCCATAAAGATGATGCTGCCGCACTTAAACCATGCATTGGATCTGAATTGGCTTATATCGGCATGATAGGAAGTAAAAACAAAATTGCAGCAATGCGGTCGAATTTCATTGAAAACGGATGGGCAACAATTAAAGAGTGGGAAGCAATTCATACTCCGATCGGACTTGATATTAAATCGAGGACAGTTGAAGAAATTGCCATAAGCATTGTAGCCCAGCTGGTGTTGGTCCGTAATAGTAAAAAGTAAGAAGTAAAAAGTAAGAAGTAAGAAGTAAGAAGTAAGAAGTAAGAAGTAAGAAGTAAGAAGTTCTATGGGGGAAATATGGGCAATAATTCTTGCTGCAGGAGAATCAAAGAGGATGGGTTCTCCGAAAATGTTACTGAACTTTAATGGCAGGACAATGATAGAAAATGTTATTGTCAATGTTACTGAATCAGAAGCCGACAAAATAATGGTCGTGCTTGGAGCTTACCGGGAGGCATTAGCTGAACAGATCGGGGAATTAGCTGTAAAGTATTGTTATAATGATAATTATAAGGAAGGGATGTTGTCGTCTGTTCAATGCGGATTCAGAAATCTGCCTTCAGATTTTAAAGCGGCTCTGGTTTTTCAGGGTGATCAGCCATTGATCACAGTGGATGCAATTAATAAAGTAATAGATTCATATTTATCAACGGAAAAGGGTATAGTCATTCCAGTTTATAAGGGTAAAAGAGGGCATCCTATTCTAATCGATATGAAATACAAGGACGAGATAGGAAAACTCAGTCCCGAAAAGGGCTTACACTCATTGGCTTATAATTTTTCTGATGATGTTCTGGAAGTTGAAACAACTGAATCAGGCATCCTCAGGGATTTTGATACTTATGAGGAATACAAGGAAGGAATAAATCAAATTCAATAGTTATGGAAGAAACAATTAAATTTCGGTTAAACGGGAAGAATACCGAAGCAATGATTGATCCCACTCAGACTCTGTTATGGGCACTAAGGAATCAATTCGGGCTTACCGGAACAAAATTTGGTTGCGGTATGGGATTCTGCGGAGCATGCACTGTTCTTATTGATAATGAACCTGTAAGGTCTTGCCAGTTGTCCGTGGGTGATGCGGCCGGCAAAAATGTGATTACCATTGAAGGACTTGCAACAAACGGCAAACTACATCCTGTTCAAAAAGCATTTATTGAGCATGATGCTTTGCAATGCGGTTTCTGTACGCCCGGGATGATAATGAATGCAACCGGTATGTTATTAAAAAATCCGGCGCCATCAACCCAGGAGATAAAGGATGGCATGGAAAACAACCTATGCCGTTGCGGAGCACATTTAAGAATTGTTGAAGCTGTTCGTACTGCTTCAGAAGAAATGAAAGGAGGGAAGTAATCATGAAAGAAGAACAAATAGAAAAGCAGGATTATTTAGCAGGTGACAAACCTTATGGAATGGAGAGAAGAGAATTCTTTAAAATCCTTGGAGGCGGAATTTTTATTTTTTTTCGCCCTTGGGCAGCTTTTGACCTTTTTGGGTTACCCGCTGAACAGAGAAGAGGTCTGCCTAAAGATTATAACGCCTTCCTCCGGATAGCTGAAGATGGTACCGTAACGTGCTTTACCGGCAAGATTGAAATGGGTCAGGGCATTATAACATCGCTGCCCCAGATGATGGCTGATGAACTCAATATGCAGGTTGAAAAAGTAAAGATGGTTATGGGCGACACAGATCTTTGTCCTTACGACCAGGGTACATGGGGATCAATGAGCACAAGAGGTTTCGGTCCTAACATGAGAGCTGCAGCTGCTGAAGCAAAAGCTGTACTTCTTGAACTGGCATCTGCACAATTGGGGGTGCCTGTCTCACAACTGGAAGTCCGCAACGGGATTATCACCGATGCTAAAAATCCTAAGAGTTCGGTAAGCTATGGTCAGCTTGCAAAGGGTAAAAAAATTGAAAAATTCCTCGATATCAAGCCTGCCATGGAAGACTACACCAAATTTAATCATATTGGAAAGTCATACAATCGTAGTGATGCTGCAATTAAAGTTACCGGTGAAGCAAAATATGCAGGGGACCTGAAATTACCCGGAATGGTTTTCGCGAGAATTTTGCGGCCGCCCTCACATGGAGCAAAGCTGACCTCCGTTGATTATTCTGGTGCTGAGAAAATTGCAGGTACAAAAGTTGTCCGGGATGGAGACCTCATTGCAGTAATTAACGAAAATCGCGACAGAGCTGATGAGGCGATCGTTAAAATCAAAGCTGAATATTCATTCAATGAGATGCCGGTTAATGATAAGACGATCTTTGAATGGATGCAGAAGGCTGATTCAAATATAAATGTATTAAGGTCAAGCGGAGATATAGAAACCGGACGCCTGGCTTCTGACAAAGTTTTTGAATCGGAGTACCATGATCCTTATCTTGCACATACTGCTATCGAAACACATACTGCCCTTGCACAGCTAGAAGGAGATAAAATGACAGTCTGGGCTTCCACACAATCGCCCTTCGGTCTCAGGGATGGCATAATGCGTGAACTGGGTCTTACGGAGGAAAAGGTTCGGGTTATTTCGCCATTTTTAGGTGGAGGATTTGGAGGCAAAGGTGAATACCAGCAGGGGATTGAAGCGGCAAAACTTGCAAAACTGACAGGAAAACCAGTTATGCTTATCTGGACGCGCGATGAAGAATTTTTCTATGATACATTCCATCCGGCCGGAGTTATCAAAATAAGATCAGGGATTGACAAATCGGGCCTGATTAAGTTTTGGGATTATAATCTATATTATTCCGGGGCCAGGGGATCAGATACACTTTACGATGTTCCGAATTCTAAAACAACACATTACGATCAGAAAAGAGAAGGATCTCCTGTTCATCCGTTTGGAACAGGCGCATGGCGTGCCCCAAATAACAATGCGAATACTTTCGCAAGGGAGGTTCAGATCGATATAATGGCTGCGGCAGCTGCTATGGATCCTCTTGAATTCCGTCTGAAGAATTTGAAGGACGTGAATCTGATAGCTTGCCTTAAAGCCGTTGCTGATAAATTTGGATATGTTGCAGGCAAGACACCTAGCGGAAGAGGTATCGGTATTGCCATTGGTACGGATGCCGGTTCTTGGGTGGCACACATGGCAGAAGTGAAGGTTGACAAGACTACAGGAAAGGTTCAGGTAATACGTATTGCCTGTGCCCAGGATATGGGATTGTGTGTCAATCCTGAAGGTGCCACTATCCAGATGGAAGGTTGTATGATGATGGGCCTGGGTTATACACTTGCCGAAGAGGTCATATTTGAGGGAGGAAATATAAAAAACAGGGGATTTGATTCCTACACTATTCCACGCTTTTCATGGCTTCCAAAAATCGAAACAGTTATTCTTGAAAGAAAAAATGAACCACCTCAGGGAGGAGGTGAACCTGCTATAATTGGTGTTGGTGCCGTGGTTGCCAATGCAATATTTGATGCGACCGGAGCCAGGTTATACAGGATGCCTATGACACCGGCGAGAGTACTGGAAGCATTGAAGAAAGTATAAAATAAACTTATGGAAATACGTTCTGTCATCACGAAATCAGACCTGAAAAAATTTATTCAATTTCCTTATAAGCTTTATAAAAATGATCCTGTATGGATACCACCATTACGGGTTGAACAATATGGTCAGTTTGACTCCAGGCGAAATCCTACGCTTGATCATTGCGAGTATTCCTTGTTCCTTCTTATTGATAACCATGAAGTTATTGGTCGTATCGCCGCATTCATCGACACGCTTGCACTCGAAACATGGAAAGAGCCAGTGGGATTATTTGGCTATTACGAGTGCATCGATGACAAAAAGGCATCAGAAATGCTTATGGAGTGTGCTGCAACATGGTTAAGGAACAAAGGGATGACAGTTATGCGGGGCCCATGGAGTTTCGTTTCGCAGGAGTGGGGACTGGTAATTGAGGGATTCGTACCTTCACCGGTGATAATGGCACCATTTAACCCACCTTATTATGAAAAGCATATGGAGTCATTTAACCTGCATAAAATCAAGGATCTCCTTATATATTATATGTCTGTAAAAGAGGGTTATAGTATCCCCGACAGAATTATGACCATGACCAATGATGTTGCTCATCGGTATCATATTCATGTCCGGCAGGTAGATATGAAGCACTATGATAAGGATGTTCAGAATGTTATCGATCTGTCAAATAGAAGTCTTATCAATAACTGGGGATACACATTGGTGACAAAAGCTGAAGCTGAAGCAGTTGCACGTGATCTGAAGCCAATTCTTCAGCCAAAGGGAGTTATATTTGCCGAGGATTCTGAAAATAAACCTGTTGGTTTTGCTATTGCCCTTCCTGATGTAAACAGGTTACTTAAAGGTCTGAACGGCCGCCTGTTTCCTATCGGATGGCTTAAGCTTATGTTTGGATTGCCAAGATTACGCAATTATCGTCTTTTTGCCCTTGGTGTTATACCTGAATATCATGGAAAGGGTATCGATAGTCTCCTGTATAAGGCTCTTTGTGAGTCTCTTTACACTTCAGATACCTGGATGGAGATCAACTATGTTCTTGAGGACAACGCCCCTATGAATAACGCAATCAATAAACTGAATGCTAAACCGTTAAGAAGGTACCGGATCTATCAGAAAGAGCTCTAGAGCCTCTAAAAACTTTACGCACAACGTGTTATAAATTCAGTAATGTTTTTTTGAACATATTCCCTGAAATTATAAGATTGTCGTATTTTTGCATTTTACTCTACTGATGTGAAACTATTAATTGTTGAAGATGACCGGTCACTGAGCCGTTCCATTAATGATTATCTTAAAATGGAGGGTCATATTTGCGAAGTTGCATTGACTTTGGATGAAGCAATACAAAAGGCTGGTGTCAATAAGTACGATTGTGTTATTCTTGATATTAGTCTCCCTGATGGTAATGGACTGGATTTAATCCGGGAAATGAAGTCGAAGAGACTAACCGGTGGAATTCTCATACTTTCTGCAAAGAGCTCTCTGGATGATAAGCTTACAGGATTAAAAATAGGAGCAGATGATTATCTTACAAAGCCTTTTCACTTTGCAGAACTTAGTGCACGGATCAATTCAATATACAGGAGGAACAATTTCCTGGGTCTGAATGAAATAATTTTTAATGAAATCAAAATTAATACGGAGGATAATCAGGTTTATGTAAATGACAAACTCCTGACTCTGACAAAAAAAGAGTACGATCTATTACTGTTCTTTATTGCTAACAGGAACAGAATCATAACAAAAGAGTCAATAGTAGAACATCTATGGGGCGATAATGTAATACTTACCGATTCTTTCGATTTTGTATATACTCATGTTAAAAACCTTCGCAAAAAGATTGTTACTGCAGACGGAAGGAATTATATAAAATGTATCTACGGTTTTGGATATAAATTCATTGATAGTTGAAATTATTAACAAAAAGCACCTATTACTTTTTATTTTTATCCATTCTGGCAATGATTGCCGGGGGGGCCTTTTTATATTTCACCATAAAGAGAGTTATTTACAGACAGATTGACGAAAGCCTGATAACTGAGAAAACAATAATCCAGGATCAGATAGAACAAACGGATACCATACCTGATTTTGAAGCGAGCTTTGGTCATCAGATCGAAGTTAAGTTGTTTAATTATTATGTACGAAAATTCCAGTATATTAAAGACACTGATATTTATGACTCCCGATCAGATTCATTTACACCCTTCAGATACCTCTTTTCTTCGAGCAATACCGTTGCAAAGAAAGGTTATACAATTACTATAATTCAGACTTTAAGCGAAGAAGAGGAATTACTCAAAGATATAAGGCTTTACAGGTTCTTTTTATTATTCTCCCTGCTCTTGATTTCAATTCTTTTCAACTATCTTATAGCCAGAAGACTATGGAGACCATTTTATATTTCCGTAAATAATGCCAGCAGGTACGATATACAATCTGACAGACCTTTGGAATTACCTGAAACTGATATAGATGAATTTGTACAGCTAAATGAGGTCTTTGAAAATATGACACGTAAAATGAGAGATGATTATCTTAACCTGAAAGAGTTCAGCGAAAATGCATCTCACGAGATACAGACTCCACTTGCAGTAATACGGTCAAAAGCCGATCTGCTTATGCAACAAAAACATCTTAATAAAGATAGCCTCAGCCTAATAAAATCTATCAATGAATCCACATCCAAATTATTTAAACTTAACCAGGGATTGCTTCTTATTTCCAAAATCGAGAATCAGGTTTTTCATGAAAAGAAGATAGTATCCCTGAAACAAATTATTGTGAACGGACTGGATAATTATAAAGAAATTATGCAGCTGAAAAAGATTACTGTCGAAATGGATGCCAATGATGAAGCTTTGGTTGAAATGAATGATGTGCTTGCAGAAATCATGATTTCAAACCTGCTTAGCAATGCAGTAAGATTCAATATTGACGGTGGATTCATTAAATGTCATATTGATAAAATGTTTCTGATATTGACAAATACCGGATTGGCTTTAACCATTAATCCTGAAGATCTCTTTAAAAGATTTCATAAAAACAGCAGTAATCCTCAATCAGTGGGTCTGGGTTTATCTATCGTTAAAAAGATTGCTGAAACTTATGGCATGCAAATAAACTATATCTGTCATGATGCCATTCATGTTATAAAACTGCAATACCGCTATAAAGGGAACTCACCACGAGCATTTTTATGATATTTATTAATTTTTTGTTAAAAAATTCAATCTTCAGATCGTCTTCAGAATCATGGTCTAATTTTGACTTATTAACCAATTAATTTATTAACTATGAAAAAATTGTTTTTTGTTATGGTTTTGGTTATGGGAGCTCTGGTGGCTAATGCGCAGAAAACTCCTGTAAAAGTTGCAGACCTTCAGAAGGCTATTACTGACAATATAGCTAAAGACTATGTCGGTTTTACTATCAAGGAGGCAACCAAAGTTGTTGAAAAAAATGTCACTACTTTCGATGTGGTAGTTGTAAAAGGGACAACCCAGGAAACTCTTTGCTATGATAGTAATGGAAAATTCCTGAAAAAGATGGAAGCAAAGTCTGGTACAGCTAAAGCAGCACCAAAGCCCGCACCAAAACCAACTACTACCCAGCCTCCAACAAAGTAATAATAACAAAGGGCTGTTAATCATTAAAAGAGGCTGTCTTTTTGCAAAGACAGCCTCTTTTTTATAGCTCCCATCCTTTCCTGTATTCCCTAACCAGGAATTTATTTGCTTCAGGGACATTTGTAATCTTCATGTTCTCGGTATCATATTCCACCCTTTTACCGGCACGTAATGCCACTCCTCCAAGAAGAATAGTTTCTGTAACAGGTCCGGTATATATAAAGCTACCGGGTGATTGTGTGTTGTTTTTAAATGAGTTGATCCACACATTGCTGGCATCCTCACCTGATCTTTCGGGAGGAGTTTTTTTAGGAGTGATGTTTTTATTCTCGACATATAACTGCGGATTTTCACCTCTGAATCCGGCTATTATCTTTCCTTTTTCTCCAACAAACATCATCCCTTCACGTTCCAGAGATTTGCCTGTAGCAATATATTCGTCAGGTGTGACAGGTTTCATGCCTCCATCGTACCAAAATAGATCGAATGGAGATAGTTCTGCCTGTGCTTTGAACTTAAATCTGATTATGCAGGAAAGCGGGAAGGCGACATCATTCCTGACACCGACCGCCACATTACCCTGAAAAGCACATGTAGTAGTGGCATAGGCTTCTGCACTTATTGCCGGAGAAGTGATTCCCAATGTCAGGAATAGAGGAAACAGACTGTAATGTCCCATATCTGCTATACTTCCTGCACCAAACTCGTACCAGCCTCTGAAAACGGCATTTGTATAATATGGATGATATGGTCTGTCTGGAACAGGTCCCAGCCATAAATCCAAGTTAAAGTCCTTGGGTATCGGAGGTGTTTCCG
>JBEKDR010000079.1:0-19545 GCA_050014255.1 Bacteroidales bacterium
CTTGACTGGTCAAAGAAGGGCCTTCAGGATTATATGATTGAAGCGCTGAAATTCTGGGTAAATATCGGAGTTGACGGGTTCCGTATTGATCACCCTAATAATACACCTAAGGAATTCTGGGAAAGGGCACGGACTGAGCTCACAGCGATAAAGCCAGTTTTGTTGATTGGTGAAATTGAGGAGCCTTTCAGTTATCTTGAAAAAGGCTTTGATATGAACTATGCATGGGAATTGTATCACCTTATGGTAAATGTTGCACAAGGGAAAGATAGTGTGAGGCAACTCGTAAAATATTATAATAAAGAGTGGCAGACTTATCCGAATAATGTTTACAGACTTCAGTTTCTTACAAACCATGACCAGAATACCTGGGAAGGAACAATTGATACGCTTATGGGTGAAGCACAGAAGCCTTTAGGCGCGTTAATATTTACAGCCCAGGGAGTACCTTTAATATATAGCGGACAGGAAGTTTGCCTTAACAGGAGATTAAAGTTTTTTGTAAAGGATTCAATCAAATGGGATACCTGCAGCATGACAGGATATTACAGGAATCTTGTCGCTCTGAAACATAAAAATAAAGCTCTCTGGAACGGTGATGCAGGAGGCCCGATGATCAAAATCAAAACCAATAAAGACAATGCAGTATTTGCTTTTTACAGAGAGAAAGATGAAAACAGGGTCATAGTTTTACTAAATCTCAGTAAGAAAAGTGTTGCTTTAAAGTCTCTCCCGGGAAACCTGAATGGTGAATATGGTGATTATTTTACAGGTTCGAAAGCAGTTTTACCCTTGTCCGATTCTCTGAGATTCGAACCTTGGGGATATAAAGTGTTTGTAAGATAGAAGACCCCCCTGCCCCCCTAAAGGGGGGTTAATGCGGACTCCTTTAAGTGAATATTTGGATTCTAAGAGATTTTACAATACCAGATTCCATTAAACTCAATGCCTAAAAAGAAAAAAGGTAAAGTTGAAAGTTTGTTGAAACTCAGTATTAGCCCCTCTTTAGGGGGGATGGGGGGCGAACCAGAGGGAAATGACAGTATTAACACTCCTTTAGCGGGCTTAGGATGCATAAACTGCGTATTCTTAGTATTGAATGTAATTGGCTTACTTTTTTTTGGATGTGGACCGATGAAAAACAAAAATCCAACTATAATTGACGAATCACTTTCTTCGGTTCCCCGCTGGGCAAAAGAAGCAATATGGTACCAGATCTTTGTCGAACGATTCCATAACGGGGATACCGGTAACGATCCAACTCCTTCAGATATGGCAGGTTCTTATCCCGAAAAATTACCGGCTAACTGGAAAATAACACCCTGGGGGCACGACTGGTATTCCCACGAACAATGGCTCGATAGTGTCAAAGCAACCGGATTCTATTCTAAAATACAGGCACGCCGTTACGGTGGTGATCTGCAGGGGGTATTCGATAAAATGGATTATATTCAGTCACTTGGAGTTACTGCAATTTATTTCAATCCGCTTAATGATTCACCATCTTTGCATAAATATGATGCAAGGAACTATGCTCATATCGACAGGAATTTCGGACCTGACCCAAAAGGCGATGCAGCAATAATGGACTCAGAAGTTCACGACGACCCTTCAACATGGAAATGGACTTCTGCTGATTTGCTCTTCCTGAAAGTCATTAAGGAATTTCACAAAAGAAGTATAAGGGTGATAATGGACTATTCATGGAATCATACAGGCAAATCTTTCTGGGCACTTAACGATGTCAGGAAAAACGGGAAGAATTCAAAATATGTCGATTGGTATACAATAACTCAGTTTAATGATACAGCAACTAAAAAAGATGTATTCAAATATGAAGGATGGGGAGGTAACAATCCCTGGATGCCCGTATTAAAAAAGGATATTGTTCCTCCAGGTAAAAAGGTCATGCCATTTGAAGGCAATTTCCATTCTGAATCACTGAAACAGCATATATTCAATGTCACAAAGAGATGGCTCGATCCTGACGGAGACGGAAATCCTGCTGATGGCGTGGATGGATTCAGGCTTGATGTCGCAGGTGAGATCCCGATGGGATTCTGGCGCGAATACCGGAAGGTTGTACGTTCTGTAAATCCAGATGCATACCTTATCGGAGAAATCTGGTGGCTGGAATGGCCTGATAAACTATTTAATCCGAAAGTTTATCTTGAAGGAGATCAGTTTGATGCAATAATGAATTACAGTTGGTACAGGGTTGCAAGGGGATTTTTCGGACAAGCTGAACCCGTCTTAAAACCCACAGGATTTGTAAAGGAAATAAGAAGGATAAATAAAGGTATTGACATCGAAAACCTCAGGGCAATGATGAATGTGCCATCTACCCATGATACACCCAGACTATCTACTTCATTGTTCAATAAGACAATGGATAAATACAAGGCAAAGCCATCTGACAATCCTGATTATAAGATAAATAGACCTGACCAGCGAACGAGAAAAGAACAAATGATCCTTCTTATTCATCAGTTTACTTTTATAGGAGCTCCTCAGATATGGAATGGAGAAGAGGTTGGTATGTGGGGTGCTGATGATCCGGATTGCAGAAAACCAATAGTTTGGGACGATATCTCTTATGAGGATGAACGTACTGCTTTTGATCGTGCCAAAAGCCGGCCGGTTGATTCTGTGAGACCAGATACAGCATTAAGATCTTTTTATAAGAAATTATGCAGGATGAGAAAAGAAAACCCCGTATTGATTTATGGTGATCTTTCATTCTCTGTTGCTGATGATAAGAATATGGTTTTGGCTTATGACAGGGTGCTGGGTGAGGAAGAAATAGCAGTTGTATTTAACCGGTCAGACAGCCTTAGGATGGTTAATGTACCGGTACGAACAGATGGTGAATTTGAAGATATGCTTTCAGGGAAGAGAGTCTCCTTTATAAGTGCCGGTAAAAAAATTGGAATCAGCCTTGACCCCCTCTCCGGAATTGTACTGAAGAAGAAAGAGAAAGTGATTTAAACATTCATTTAGCATACTTTTTATTAATCTAAAAAATGTCGTTTGTCAATTCTTTTAACCAAAAAAAGCTCTATTTTTGGTCGACCTGACTGAAGTCAGAAATGAATTCAATTTATTATCTAAAACCATCTCAAATATGAATGTTCCTGAAAATTTATTGTACACAAAAGACCACGAATGGCTCCGGGTAGAAGACAACTTCGGTTATGTAGGAGTAACTGATTTTGCTCAGGGTGAGCTGGGTGATATTGTTTTCATTGAGATTGAAACTGTTGGCGAAACACTTAAGAAGGAAGAGGTGTTCGGTACTATCGAAGCAGTAAAAACAGTCTCGGACATGTTTATGCCTGTCGGTGGTGAAATACTCGAATTAAATCCTACCCTTGAGGAATCACCCGATGTTGTTAACAAAGATCCTTATGGAAAAGGATGGATGGTAAAGATCAGGATCAGCAATCCCTCAGAGACTGCCAGCCTTCTCACACCAGAACAGTATAAAGCTTTGATTTAAACCCCCTCTCCCGCTTCGCGGGATGTCTCCCAGAGGGGGAGAAAACACTTTTCCATTTAGAGATTTTTTCCCCCCTTGGGGGGAAATACAAAGGGGGTAAATATCACAGAACAAAGTCCTTTTCAGGGGGATAGGGGGTTAATTAAATCTTAAAGAGTCTTCTTGACTTCGAATTCCTGGTAGCCTTCAACGACATCACCAACTTTTATGTCGTTGAAATTATGGATGTTAAGTCCGCATTCATATCCACCTACTACTTCTTTCACATCATCCTTAAACCGTTTGAGTGATCCAAGTTCTCCGGTATATATTACAATTCCATCACGAATTATCCTTACCTTGGTGTTCCTTGTTATTTTGCCCTCTTTAACATAACAACCTGCAACAGTTCCGACTTTTGTCACCTTAAATATCTCACGGATTTCAAGAGTGGCTACAATCTCTTCCCTGACTTCAGGCATTAGCATACCTTCCATTGCAGATCTTATTTCTTCAATAGCATTGTAGATTATGGAATAGAGACGTACATCAATTTCCTCTTTTTCAGCAAGTTTTCTCGCGCTTAAAGATGGTCTTACCTGGAATCCGACTATGATCGCGTTTGAAGCTGCAGCCAGAAGAACATCTGATTCCGAAATCTGTCCGACAGCCTTATGAATAATGTTAAGCTGAATCTCAGGAGTAGATAATTTAATGAGTGAATCGCTCAGGGCTTCGACTGAACCGTCGACATCACCTTTCACTATAATGTTAAGCTCCTGGAAATTACCAATCGCAATTCTCCGGCCTATTTCATCAAGTGTAATATGCTTCTGAGTACGGAGACCCTGTTCCCTCTGAAGCTGTGCCCTCTTTGTTGCAATATCTTTTGCTTCACGGTCGCTCTCCATAACGTTAAATTTATCACCTGCCTGAGGTGCGCCATTCAATCCCAGAATAAGTGTAGGTGTGGCAGGTCCGACTTCCTCGACCTTATGGCCTCTTTCGTTGTACATGGCTTTAATATGTCCAAAGCAGCTGCCTGCAAGCATAATATCTCCGATTTTGAGAGTTCCTGCTTTAACCAGAACGGTTGCCGTAAATCCCCTTCCCTTGTCGAGAGACGATTCAATAACTGTTCCGAGAGCAGGTTTGTCTGGATTGGCTTTCAGGTCCAGCATTTCTGCTTCGAGAAGGATTTTATCCAGCAGGAGATCAATATTAAGTCCGCTCTTTGCAGAAATTTCCTGCGATTGATATTTTCCCCCCCAATCTTCAACAAGGTAATTCATGGCTGCAAGGGCTTCTTTTATCTTATCAGGATTTGCTGTTGGCTTGTCAATTTTGTTAATGGCAAAAATGATCGGAACACCGGCTGCTGAGGCATGATTGATTGCTTCTTTTGTCTGTGGCATTACACCATCGTCAGCTGCAACGACGATAATTGCAATGTCAGTAATCTGGGCACCTCGGGCACGCATTGCAGTAAATGCCTCATGACCAGGTGTATCGAGGAATGTTATCTGGCGTCCGTCTTCAAGAATGACACCGTAGGCACCAATATGCTGAGTTATGCCTCCCGCTTCACCTGCAATCACATTGGTGTTCCGGATATAGTCGAGCAACTTGGTTTTACCATGATCGACATGTCCCATAACCGTAACAATTGGAGGTCTCGGTTTAAGATCCTCCTCTTCATCATCTTCCTCACGAACTGCTTCCTGTAGTTCTGCGCTTACAAATTCTACCTTGAAACCGAATTCATCAGCAAGAAGTGCCATAGTTTCTGCATCGAGACGCTGGTTAATAGAAACAAACAGTCCCAGGCTCATGCAAGTTGAAATGATATCTGTAACCGGGATACTCATCATCGAAGCAAGTTCATTAACTGACACGAATTCAGTGACTTTTAGAATATTCTTATCAAGTTCCTGCTGATCAACTACCTCCTGATGTTTCTGACTTATTGCTTCTCTTTTTTCCCTGCGGTATCTTGAGCCTTTTGATTTACCTTTTGTTGTGAGCCGTGCCAATGTCTCTTTTATCTGCTTCTGAACCTCTTCTTCATTCACTTCGGCCCTTACAGGTCTTTTTTTCACGACCTTCTTACTGGCAGTTTTTTCTTTTTTATCTGTTGTTACAGGCTTAACTATGGGGATACCTTCTTTTTCTTTTAGTATCCTTTTCCTTCTTTTTTTCCTCCTGAACTCGGATTCTCCGCTAACCCTTACGGGCTGAAATGGAGCAGGTTTCTTTTTCTCTTCAACAGGAAGGTCTATTCTTCCGACAACCCTTGGGCCAGTCAGTTTTTTAAAATCTGTCTTATAGAGAGCAACAATGTCCTCCTCGGGTTCAATAACTAAAGAATCGTCTATAATATCCTCAATTTGGATATCATCAATTACCGGTTCTGATACAGGTTCTTCTATTATTTCCGGTTCATTTATATCTTCTGGTTTCGCTTTGCCCTCCCTTGTGACATCCTTCTCTTTGATCTTCCCTTTCACCGGAACTTTAGGTTTCTCTTTCTGCTCCTCTTTTTTTACCGGTTTTGCTTCTTTTGAAATTGTATCAAGATCTATCTTTCCTACAATATGAAGATCAATGTTTGATTTGGATTTTTTTTCTTCAACAGGAACTACTGTGTCAGCTGTCTCCTTCTCAGCCACCGTTTTTTTCTTTTCATGCTTTTCAGATTCAGCCGGAGCCCTGGCAGGTTTTTCTACCGGTTCAACAATATGTGTAACAACTTTATCAACCTTTGGTTTTAATGTCTTTTCAAGATCGATCTTACCAATAAGTTTTACCTCAGGTTTTTTAATTTCAGTTTTAATATCAACTGTTGACTTGACTCCCGAAGAATCTTTAACAAGAACATCATCGTCCCGTTCAGTTTCTTCAGTCTCAGCCTTCTCTGAAAAATCACCAATAGAGACAGATTCCTTCTTTCTGTGGAGATCTTTAAGGATGAGTTTTTCTGACTCCTTTTTTACGCTGATATCTGTGCTGTACTCTTTTACAAGCAAAATATAAGCTTCATGCGGAAGTTTAGTATTTGGGTTGGGATCAAGATCAAACCCTTTTTTGTGCAGGAATTCCACAATAGTGGATATCCCCACATTGAATTCGCGGGCTGCTTTGCTTAATCTTGTAACCTTAATATCCTCTGTCATAAATATGCCTTGCCTTTATTAAAACTTCAAAAACCCCTGATCGTGAATAATTTATATTTATTTTTTATTCAAATTCGGCCCTAAGGATGTTAACAACCTCTTTAACTGTTTCCTCTTCAAGGTCGGTTCTCTTAACAAGGTCGCTGATTGAAAGATTCAGAACACTTCTTGCCGTATCACAACCAATAGCCTTGAGTTCTTCTATGATCCAGTCTTCAATTTCATCTTCAAATTCATCAAGATTGACATCTTCCTCATCTTCGCCACCAGGTTCCCTGTAAACATCAATCTCATATCCTGTCAGCTGGCTTGCCAGTTTAATATTCAGACCTCCTTTTCCGATTGCAAGAGATACCTCATTAGGTTTCAGATATATTTCTGCTCTTTTTGTCTCCTCAACAAGTTTGATCGATGTAATTTTTGCAGGACTGAGTGCCCTCTGTATAAAAAGCTGATTGTTGGAAGTATAATTTATAACATCTATGTTTTCATTTCTGAGCTCCCTGACTATTCCATGTATCCTGGAGCCTTTCATTCCAACACAAGCGCCGACCGGATCAATTCTTTCGTCGTACGATTCAACGGCTACTTTAGCTCGTTCACCGGGCACCCTGACAATATTTTTAATAGTAATCAGGCCATCAAATATTTCCGGAACTTCAAGTTCAAATAATCTTTCAAGGAATACAGGCGAAGTTCTGCTCAGGATGATGAAAGGAGTATTGTTTCTCATTTCAACTTTTATCACAACGGCCCTGATTGAATCTCCTTTACGGAAATGATCAGAAGGGATCTGTTCGCTTTTGGGCAGGATAAGTTCATTCCCGTCATCATCAAGAACAAGTATTTCTCTCTTCCATACCTGGTAGACTTCTCCGGTAACTATTTCACCGATCCTGTCTTTGTACTTGATATAGATATTGTTTTTCTCCAGATCAAGAATACGGGCAGTAAGGTTCTGCCTTAAAGATAAAATAGCTCTTCTGCCAAAGTCAAGAAACTTGACCTCATCAGATACCTCTTCGCCAACTTCATAATCTTCATCAATTTCTTTAGCCTTTGAGAGGGGTATCTGCATTACAGGATCGGTAAGATCCTTGTCTTCCACAACAACCCTGTTCCTCCATATTTCAAAGTCACCTTTATCGATATTGACTATAATGTCGAAATTATCTGCTGAACCATATTTTTTTGCGAGCATGCTTCTGAACACATCTTCGAGAACGCTCATCATTGTAGGCCTGTCTATGTTTTTCAGTTCCTTGAATTCCGAAAAAGTGTCGATTAAATTAACATTTTCCATCTGTTGTAAACCTCTTATTATTATTTAATTGTCAAAATAACTCTTGTCGATTTTATTTGTTCAAAATTGAACGATATATCCTTCAATTCTATTGTTTTTCCTTTAGTTTTTATTTCAGTCTCAAGCTCAAATCCACCTTCTGTCACATTCTTAAGTCTCCCCGTAAATTTTGATCCGTCATTATCAACAACCTCAACTCTCCTGCCTTCATTTTTAAGGTACTGTTCTATAACTACAAAAGGCATATCCAGACCAGGAGAGGATACCTGCAATTCAAAATCCTCTTTATCGCGGTCAAGTCCCTTTTCAATATGCCTGTGTATGGCTGCACATTCATCAATTGTTATACCCTCATTCTTATCTGCAAGCACGGTTATCCTGTTTGCATTGCTAACTTTAACAGAAACAAGAAAAAGTCCCGTTCCACTTACATACTCTTCAACTAATCCCTGTATTTTCTGTTTTTCTATCATTTTTCAAAAACCGAGAACAAAATAGGGGACTCTGGTCCCCTAGCTCAAATTCTCCTCAATTCGCTGACAAAGGTACATATTTATATTAAATCACCAAAATAATTGACATTAATATTGAAGTATTATGCTTGTGGTTCAAATACGTAGCTTAATAATCAGGAAACATTTCGATCTTTGCAAATGACAAAAAATTGACCGGAAGCATTTTAATATTTTTCAGTGAACACTGTGAAACAGGCAGATATATATGACAGAAATGACAGGTTAATTCTTGAAAATTGTACCTTATGTCCAAGAGAGTGCAGGATAAACAGGTTTGAGGAAGGAACGGGATACTGCGGAACAGATGCAGGTCTTAATATCGCTTCTGTTTGCGTCCACAGGGGTGAGGAGCCTGTAATTTCCGGGAAAGATGGCATTTGTAATATCTTCTTCGCAGGATGCAATCTCAATTGCCTTTATTGTCAGAATCATGAAATCAGCCGATGCAGATCAACATTCAGGAATAACGGGATGAATCTTGAAGAAGTCCTTGATCAGATAGTGAAAATTCTTTCGGAAGGGATACCGGCTGTTGGTTTTGTATCTCCTTCCCATGTAGTGCCTCAGGTAAAAGCAATAATAAGAGGTTTGAATTCGCGTGGCTATAAGCCCATAACAGTGTACAATACAAATGGTTATGATAAATCAGAAACTATCCGCAGCCTGTCCGGAATGATTGATGTATATCTACCCGATTATAAATATGTTACAAAGAAAATTGCTTCAGAATACTCAGATGCTTCGGATTACCCGGAAACAGCATTGAAATCAATTAAAGAGATGTACTTTCAAAAAGGTTCAATCCTTTTAATTGATGAAAATGGCAGGGCAGAAAACGGATTGCTTATCAGGCATCTTGTATTGCCGGGTCATGCTGAAGAAAGTAAAAATGTTTTGGTTTCAATTGCTGAAGAATTGTCCACGGGCATTCATCTTTCACTCATGTCTCAATACCATCCTACAGCTCAGGTCAGGCATCATCCGGTACTTAAACGTCCGCTTTACAAAACAGAATATGAAGATGTTGTCGGGGTAATGGAAAGTCTGGGTTTCAGAAATGGATGGGTGCAGGATATGGATAGCAATCTGAACTACAGGCCGGATTTCAGAAAGGAGAATCCATTTGAGTAACCCCCCATCCCCCCTAAAGGGGGGCTAATTCAATCACATAAAGAAAATATTCTTAATAACGGGGATTAACCCCCCTTTAGGGGGGCAGGGGGGTCACATAAATTTTTCTCTCTTCTGAAGGTTGTAAAGAGCAACAAGTAAAAAAAGTACAGATCCTGTGATCAGAATTATACGGTTCTTGAATGTAATAATTGCCCATGTTGTCTCATTTACATCACGCGGCATGTCGAACGGATTCAGGAAGACGTTCCACTGGCTCTTGCTCAACGGATCACTCAGAATGAGGAATATCATTCCGAATACTATCATAACAACAGCTGTACCATTTCCATTTCTGATAACAGTGGAAAGCATAAATGCCATCGCTCCAAGAAAAATTACAGGCAGCATAACCTGTGATGTCATGTTGGCAATACGGAATTTGACAATAAAATATGAAGACAATATTGTGAATGCAAACATTATGAGAAAAGCAATAATGAATATCAGTACAATTCTTACCAGCCAGACTTTGTACCTGTAGTTGGGGATTCCGAATAATATTTCAATCGTTCGGGCATCCTGATCATTCTGAACCCCAAAAACCGAAGGATAGAAAACGAGAAGAATCCCTGAGAAAAGAAAAATTCCATACAGATCTTCCATCTTTGAAACATCATTTGAAAACACATAAATTACTGAGAGGCCAATATAAAACAGGACTGATCCGGCAAGGAACCAGATGAACCTGTTTGCGAATATGATCCTCAAATTATATATAATCATCTTATAAATCAGCACCCAATTGTTATGTAATCTTTTGTTTTTCATTTTCTTGATAAAAACCTGTTAATTCTGGGAAGTTGTTCTGACTTTCTTACGGAGAAGCCACAGATAGGCATCTTCGAGATTTGGAGTTACACTAATGGCATCCTGATGGGGTTTATCATCAGAAATGCATCTTACTCTGACCTTTTCTCCTTCGGACATGTGATGTACAACAAGATGGCTATTAATAAAATCTTCAAAGTCCTTTGTGAGAAGATTGAATTGCCATACATGTCCTTCAGCTTCCCTTGTCATGTCAATAGGTTTACCCAGATACGTCAATAGTCCCTTATTAAGAACCGCAACTTTGTTGCAGGAACTGGAAACATCTTCAATAATATGAGTAGAGAAAATAACCACTCTGTCGCGACTAAGCTCCACCAGGAGATTTCTGAACCTTATTCTTTCTCTTGGATCGAGTCCTGCAGTCGGTTCATCAACAACCAGTATCCTTGGAAGGTGCAGCAGTATTTGTGCAATTCCCATCCTTTGTTTCATTCCTCCGGAATATGAACTTATTTTTTCATGTTTCCTGTCTTCCAGATGGACAGCTTTAAGTACGTATGTGACTCTTTCTTCTCTTGTCTGCACGTCAATAATGTTTTTTAGCATAGCCTGGTAGTTGAGATATTCATTTGCCGTCATGTTCTCGTAACTACCAAACTCCTGCGGAAGATATCCGATAAGTCCCTGAAGCTCTTCTCTCTTCTTTTGGGTATCCATCCCATTTATCCAGACTTTACCATAGCTCTGTTCAAGTATGCCGCATATTATTCTCATAAGGGTTGTTTTCCCGGCACCATTCGGACCCAGAAGTCCGAACATTCCGCTGCCGATGTTTAATGAAACACAGCTTAACGCTTTGAAAGGTTTTTTCTTTCTGCCAATCAATGGGATAAAGGCAACAATCTTATAGAAATTTTTACGGATAATCTTAAATCTGCCTTCGAGACGATAGATATCTATGTTCTCATTGCTCATTTTAATTCCTGACTTGTATATTATAAGGCCGGACAACCAGATGAATCCGAGTATAAGTACGATTGCCATATTATGCCATCTTATCTGAAAAAGATAAATATTGGCAAGTGGTATGAACCAGAATACAAGAGTATCAAGAGCTTTAATAATCCTTAAATATATTTTCCTCTTGCCTGATGATATAAAATTGGTCAGTAATTTATTGAAAGGGAGCCAGATGCCAAGAAGAGAAAACCAGATACATATGCTGAATATAAAAATCCAGAAACCGCTTTTTAGATAAAAATATGTAAAGTATATTACAAATCCGATCAGTGGAAGTTGCCAGCTAAGATGGTTCAGATCTTTCCATGATGTGTATTTTTTTGTAAGACCCAGTCTTTCCCTGATTTTGGCGCCACCATTCCATTCTCTCAGAAGACGGTTTTCACGGTCATATATTTTAACAAGACTCTGAATATAGATATTTACAGGTTCATCAGGAGAAATCACCGTCTCTCTTGCCTTCCGGAGTGTGCTGATAAAGAACCAGGTACCTGCAGGTACAAGAATTAATGAGATTATTGTTGTTATCAGTTTCCAGAGGAATTGATCAATAAAACTATATATTAAAACTGCAAGGACGGCAAATATTGTTAATTGAATAATCTTTATTTTCCAGTCCAGGGAATAGATCCACTGAAGAGAATTTTCCAGCCCTGAATAAAAGGTAGGAATAAATATGAGTGTAAGCATTGTGCTCAGAGTAAGACCTCCTATCACAGTAATTGCAAAAGCAGCTCCGATGGAAGCGACAAATTCTGATTTTCCCATTGCCAGAGGGAAAAGGGCAATTACAGTCGTCGAAGCAGTGATCAGAATAGGTCTTACCCGTGCTATGCCGGCGGTCATTAAAGCTCGTGACCTTCTATAGCCTCTTTTTCTTAGAATATTAGTATAATCGATCAGGAGAATCCCATTATTCACAACAACACCGAGAAGTATAAGGAATCCTATAAGTGTATTGGCATTCAGAAGAGAATTACTTGTAAGAATAAGTGCAATAAGCGATCCTAATGCGGCAAGTGGTATACTGAACATAAGAACGACCGGGGTTGAAAAAGATTCAAAAACCGATGCAAGGATCATATAAATAAGAAGGAATGCCATTCCAATCAGGTAATAAAAATCTTTTAACGGATCCTCTTCATGAACAACTTCTACAGCTATTCCCGAGGGTATATTTATTCCTGAAACTATTGATTCAATTTCTGCTCTTGCACCTTCCAGCAAATCTTTTGAGTCGGTTATATCTGAATTGAAACTATATGTAACTGTAATCTTTTTCTCCCGGTTTTCCCTGTGGATGTTTCCCATTCCGGACGAAAATACAATATCTGATAGCTCCTGTACTTCCATTAAATTAGAATTGGTCCCTGTAACCTCGAGGTTTTTGAGATCATCAATTGTTTTATCCGTATTTATTTTAACCTGCCCCGATTCATCAGCATATTTCAGGGTTATATCGTAAGTTTCGGTTCCCTGTAAAAAAGACGCACCTGAAGAATATTCTTTTCCAAAAGTGGCAAGCGCCGAGGATATATTGTCCAGGGTGAAATTATTTCGTCCGATATAATCCATATCAAATTTCAGATGTACTTCAGGGGTATTGTCCTGAACATTAACATTTACACTGCTAATTGTTGACAGATTCTGGATGGCTGCCTTAATATCATCTGAAATGTTTTTCATCTGATTGAAATTCTGCCCTTTAATGATGACACTTTCTGTAGTTGTACCAATACCCAGAAGGTTCATAAAGTTTGCACCGGGATTTACCGCTCCGGCTCCACCGGCAGTTCCCGTATAACCCCCACCGGAAGAAATCTCATTCATGGTGATTTCTCCCGTTTTCAGGTTTCTGACTTTTTCAAGGATATCATTTTTAATTTCCGGAAGAGATCTTTTACTTGTCTTATCCCAGTCATCAGCAAGATTTATAGTCATTGTAGCATCCGCTTCCTCCACCCGGCTCACAATATCTCCTTTTTCCGGAATCCCGCTAAGGGCGTGTTCAATTTCAGTGACAAAGAGATCTGTCTTTTCAAGTGTCGATCCTGAAGGCATTGTAACTGAAAGTCTGAAACTTGAAGTCTCAACTTCCTTTGTCGAAGTAACACTCAGGCTCAGGCTGATAAGAAGTGCAGCAAAAAACACAACAAGTGTGCCGATTATAGTACCTGCCGGATTCCTCATACTTGCTTTGAGGGTGAGATAGTATCCCTGAATAAGCCGGTTATGTACTGAAAGCTTTTTAAAGATTCCCAAATCGGATGCCTTCACCAATCTGAGAATAAAATGTGTCGCCATCGGGATAAAAAGAAGGGCAACGGACAGTGAAATGATCAGAGTTGAGACAATTGAAACACCTATATTTTTGCCGATAATTTTGATCATGAAGTTGTCTGAGAAAAGAAATGGAAGGAAGACGGTTATTGTTGTAAGCGTTGCAGCAAAGATTGATCTCCATACCTCACTGGTTCCCTGCTTGACTGCAGTGTCGATATCCACTCCCTGGCTGACAAGCCGGTAAATATTTTCCAGGACAACCACCGAATTATCCACAAGCATACCTATGGCAAGAGCCATACCGACAAGTGTCAGACTGTTTATTGAGATATTATACGCATAGAAAAAATTAAAAGCTGCATAAACCGAGATAGGGATTGAAAGTGCAATTATAAAAACCAGGCGGATATTGCGTAAAAAGAACCATAATATAAGCACTGCAAGTAAACCTCCAATGACTGCCAGATGTATTATCTGGTTTAAGTTGTTCTCCATAATTTCGGCATTATTATTCTGAACAACTATTTCGACACCTTCGGATTTCAGATTTTTATTCAGTGTCTTAATAACCGCAAGTGTTTTGTGTGAAAGATCTATCAGGTTAACCTGATTATCGTTTACCAGAGTTATTGTCACTGCATCTAGTCCGTTGACCCGGCTATATGAAGTTTGCTCTTTGACTCCAAAAATAATTTCGGCGATATCTTTCAGGGCAACAGATCCGTTTGGTTTTACAATTATATTTCCAATGTCTTTAACATCAGTATATTCAGATGTCACATTTACAAAAAATTTATTGGTACCCTCTCTCACCGATCCGACAAAAGTCTTATCCTTACCATTGTTGTTCAGAAGGTTTGTGACCTGTGCCATCGTTATCCCGTAAGCTTTGCAGGCTTTTTCATTTAGCCTGACTTCAATAGATTTTTGCTGACCTCCATAAATCTGAACACCTGCTATACCGGTAATATTCTGCAGGTCAGGTGTTATTTCCTCATCTGTTACGTTACGGATCCTGTCTACTCCTCCTTCACCTCTGATCTGTAATTCCATGAACTGGCTTGCAATCTGCGTGAGATCAATTTTTACAACTGTAATTTTGAACTGAACAGGCAGAGTTGTCTTCACTGTATTTATCTTCTCCTGAAGTTTCAGGTTGGCATATTTCATATTGGCATTCTGATTGTAATAAAGGATTATCGTCCCGGAACGGGAGGTAATGTTTGATTCAATCTTTTCAATGCCTTCGAGAGTACCAATGGCGCCTTCAAGTGGAATTATCGCCTTGCTTTCAATGTAATTCGGATCCAGTTCGAGAGTTGTCGTTACCTGAACAATGAGAGTCGGAAGTTGTGAATTGGGGAAAAGTTCAATAGGGAGTCTCTTATAGGAAACATAACCAAGCATTGTAAGCCCGATAAAGAACATACAGATCAGTACCTTTCTCTTTATAATGAAATTCATTTTATCTACTGGTCTTTGTCATTATAAATAACTATTCATTTGCCGGCTTTTTTCTTGTGATCATTTCACTGAAAGAATCAAAGACCCAATATACACAGGGTATTACTATCAGGGTGAGGATTGTTGATGTAACCAGTCCGCCAATCACTGCAAGTGCCATTGGAGATCTGAGTGATGCACTTTCTCCGATACCGATTGTAAGTGGAAGAAGCGCAAATATTGTTGTGAGACTTGTCATTAAAATTGGCCTTATTCTCTGCGATCCTGCTGTTACTATTGAGTCTTTTTTGTTTAATCCGGTCTGACGCAGCTGATTAATACGGTCAATAAGAATAATTGCATTACTGACAGCAATTCCTCCAAGCATTATGATACCTATATATGCCATCATGTTGAGGCTTTTTCCCAGTACAAAGAATGTCAGAATTGTACCTACAGCAGCAAGAGGTATCGTTAATAAAATGACAAAAGGTTGAATTATTGATTCAAATTCAGCTGCGAGCACCATGAATACCAGAATAATTGACAGAATCAACGCAAATGTAAGATTCGACATCGATTCTTTTCTCTTCAGTTCTTCACCGGTTATCTGAATCCTGTAGTTTGCGGGCAATGGAATTGATTTTAACAATGCATAGGCATCTTTTACAACTTTGTCAAAAGGTCTCGATTTATTTACCATGGCATATATATAGCTGGTCCTGCTTTGATCACGCCGCGTAATTTCTCTGGGAGATATAACTTTATTAACAGTGGCTAATGAACTCAATGGCACTTTTACCGATCCTGCAGTAATTAGCAGGTCTTCAAGCTGATGAAGTGACAGATCCCCAAGCTTTATGACAATGTCCTTCTCTTCTCCTTCCTTTTCCATAGTACCTGCAGAAGCGCCGGAGAGATAACTTTGGATCTGGCTGATAACACTGGTCACTGAAACATTATAATAACTGGTCTTAAACCTGTCGACAGCCACTTCTATTTCAGGAGTCCCCTCATCAAGGGAAGTTGTAATATTGTACAGACCGGTGTTATTCTGAAGCGCCTTTTTTGATTCATCTATTATCTTTTCAATTTCGGTATAGTCTTTTCCTTTTACTTCAACTACAAATGGAGCTTCGCTGGTCCCCAGAGTATTCTGCAATTCTGATTCTTCCTGTGAAAAGCTAACTTCAAGATCAGGAATAGTCTTAAGGTATTTTTCAACTGTCCTGATAACATCTTCCGTAGAAGTTGCATATTCATTTTTCAGGAATATTTTGATATTTGCGACATTCTCATTAGTGGAAGTTGCCGACTGAGTAGTTGTTGTATTTATGTCACCGCCTGCCTGGCTGTAAATCATACTTATTTTGTTACCAAGAAGTTCATTAACTGTTCCTTCTATTTCTTTGATTGTGTTTTGAGTGCGCTGAAGATTTGTTCCTTCCGGAAGTTTTAATCCTATGGTAAACTCCGGTGAAGCTGATTTTGGCATGTATTCACTCCCAAGCTTTGGTATGAGAAGCACTGTTAATCCCATAAACAGGATTGAAAGGATGATTACAATCAATCTTTTTTCAATGACTTTTGAAAGAAATTTTGGATACCATCTGAATTGCATGGGGCTGCTTAGCTGAACATTCCGGCCTTTCTTTTCGCCAAAAAGGGTACTTACCAGCATTGGTATAACCAGCATTGCAACAAACAGAGATGAAATAAGTGCAAAAGCCACGGTCCAGGCCTGATCCTTGAACATTTCACCGGAAGCTCCCCTGAGATAAACAATTGGCAGGAAGACAACGATAGTCGTTATTGTTGAAGCTGTGATGGCTCCTCCAACCTGCCCGGTACCAACAACTGCTGCCTCGCGCAATGACATCCCTTCATCTCTGTTCCTGGTAATATTCTCGAGGACGACAATTGCATCATCAACCAGCCTGCCTGCTCCGAGTGCCAGTCCACCCAAAGTCATTATATTTAAAGTCAGATGATTAAAATACATAAGGTTGAAGGTTGCTATTATGGAAATAGGTATGGCAACGCTGACCACCATCGTAGTCCCTATCCTACGCAGGAAAACGTACAGAACAATCATTGCAAGGAAAATGCCGATAAGCCCTGAATTTTTAACCTCTTTGATCGCATTGTCAATGTATTTTCCCTGGTCCTTTACAACTATGAATTCATATCCGGGAAGGGCTTTCGCAAGATTGCCCAAAGCTTTGTTAAGATTCTTGACCGCTTCAACTGTGTTGAATTTGGGCTCTTTGTAAATAGACAAACCTATACAGCGTTCACCATTGAGCGTGATAATATTTTGAGGATCTTTGTTTTCATATCTTATAGTGGCAACATCGCGAAGATATACAGGAACTTTGTCTGTTGAAGTAGTAGTGGTTGTAGTACCTGTTGTCGTTACTGTCTGGATGGTAGCCTGTTTAAAGCCGACTACTATATTCTCAAGATCGGTTAAGTTGCTCATCACGCTTACACCTTTGACTACATATTTGAGACCCAGGTCAACAATAGACCCTCCTGAAACATTCTTGTTATAATTTGCTATCTGCGCTGCAATAACGTCTGAGGTCAACCCAAATGATTCAAGAATATATTTATTGGTCTCAATAACAACCTGGCTCTCTTCCTGACCGGTAAGTTTCACATCTGCTATACCTTCAATTCTGATTAGTTCGTTCCGGATATAGTTTTCTGCAACTTTCCTTAATTCATCCATGTCGGTAATCGCCTTGTTCTTCAGTCCAACAATCATTACCGGTGAAGCATTGGGATCATATTGAGAAATATCAAATTCCGTGAGGTCCGAATTCTGACTGAACGAACTTAATGCCTTCTGTAAATCTAAAAAAGCTTCGTCCATATCTTTGTTCCAGCTGTATTCGACTGTAATTTCTGCAGATCCTACCTGGGATTCAGATGATACATTGATGACATCACTTTGCCGCATGCAAAGTGATTCTATCTGTTCAACATAGGTCTTTTCGATTTCTTCAGGTGGTTTTTCCCCGGCAGTGAGAGCGATATATATCTTCGGATTATTCAGGTTAGGGAAGAGATCAGTTCCCAGTTTCCCAAGAGATATTATTCCAAGGAGGACTATTCCGAGGACAAGCATCGAAACTGTAACAGGGTATTTTACAGCAAATTGGGCAATCCTGTTCATGATTATTATTTAATTATTTTAACCTTTGACCTGTTGCTCAGTGTTTCAAAACCAACTGTTACGAAGCGTTCATTTTTTGACAAACCTCCCGTTACTTCAACATTAATCAGATTTTCAAGACCAGTGCGGATTATTCTTTCAGAAGCTGTTCCCCCCCGGTCAATAACGAAAATTGTTTTACCTCTCTGCCGTGCCAGAATTATACTTTTAGGGATTACAATAACGGAATCTTTATGGTTTACAACAATATCAGCCTTGACGAACATCCCAGGCAGTATTTGAAATTTTGGATTATGTATCAGTATAGTTCCGGGGAAAGTCCTTGTATCTGCATTTATTGCAGGTGACAGCTGGGTTACATTTCCGATCAAAGTGTCTTTTGGAAGAGTATAATTTGTCAGTTTGACCGCTTGATCGGGTTTTATAACTGAGACATATTTCTCAGGCAACTGTACATTCATATACATCATCTGGTAATCCATTATTTCAACAATATCTGAGCCTGTATTAACCCTGGTCCCCTGAGTATAATATGGCAACTCAACTATAACGCCGTCTATCGGTGCAGTAATCCTGGTCTTGGCCATTGAAAGATTTGCACTTACCAGGGCTGATTTAGCATTCGCCCTGTTGATTTCTGCTGTTTTAAGATCAAAAAGGGTAACACCTCCCTTTTCATATAATGATTCCTGTTTTTTTAGCTCGCTTTCGGTGAGTTCGAGATTAAGCTGAGTTGTTTCCAGTTTAATGTCATTGATATATTGCTGATCTTCCAGTCTTGCTATCAGATCACCGGTTTTTACCTTATCATTCAGCTGCCATGTTTTCCCGGTGCGTGGATTTTTCTCAAGAAAATAGTTAGCTGTAATTTCTGATTTCATCAGAATCTCACCTATCGGGAACGCTGTTCCGGATGTACTAACATATTCTTCAATTGACTTGAGAGTGGCATCCTGCACGGAAACCGGAATTTCAACATCAGCATTAAGATTCTGATTATTGTTCTTGCAGCTGATAGCCACAAAAGCCACAGCTGATATTATGAATAAACTTTTTTTCATAGGTGATTTATTTTTAATATTTTAATGTCTTCACAGGGATAACCAGCTGGTTCTTTTCAAAGTCGTAAAGTGTCAGAATTTTTATATTCAGAAGTTCGAGTTTATAAGATATTAAGGAATTTGTGTAGTTAAGCTTGTTTTGAG
>JBEKDR010000080.1:0-19531 GCA_050014255.1 Bacteroidales bacterium
ATTTTTTCATTTTATAACAAAATAAAAATATGACAAAGTTAATTAAATAGAATGACGAAGGGACGGAGAGTCAGAGACTCAGAGACGGAGAGACGAAGGGACGGAGAGACGGAGGGACGGAGAGTCAGAGACTCAGAGACGGAGAGACGAAGGGACGGAGAGACGAAGGGACGGAGAGACGAAGGGACGGAGAGACGGAGGGACGGAGAGACGGAGGGACGCAGACCAGGACATAGAAATAATAAATAACAGAATCATGAATTTTTTGTAATTTTAGATAGGAATAATAATGTCTAACAAAAATCGCTGAAAAATGAAAATCAGATCTCACAAGGAATTGGAAGTGTATACACTTTCTTTTGAAACTGCAATGAAGATATTCGAACTGACAAAGAAATTTCCTAAGGAGGAGACATTTTCTTTAACCGATCAGATAAGAAGATCTTCAAGGTCGGCCTGTGCAAATCTTGCAGAAGCATTCAGAAAAAGAAGATACCCTAAGTCTTTTGTTTCGAAACTTTCAGATTCTGAAAGTGAAGCTGCAGAAACACAAACATGGCTTGATTTTTCTTTAAGTCGTGAATATATAACTGAAATAGAACATTATGCATTAAACGAGACCTACGATAAAATATTAGGAAAGTTAGTAAATATGTCTCTTCATCCGGAAAACTGGAGCTGGTAGCATCTTTGTCTCTCAGTCTCTTAGTCCCTTCGTCCCTTCGTCCCTCAGTCTCTATGTCATGAAGGTCCCCATGCTTATGTAAGTACTTTATTTGGGAATTTGTTATCTTTGTCCGAAATTTTTTATACATAAAAATATTAATCGAAGATTCAATGGGGAAACGGTTTCCTGAATATAAAAGTCTTGATCTATCGCAGGTAAATAAAGAGATTCTCGGAATATGGGATCAGAATGATACTTTCAACAGAAGCGTTCGTGAAGTGAACGGGAAAGGTGAGTTTGTGTTTTATGAAGGTCCGCCTTCAGCAAACGGTATCCCCGGCATACATCACGTAATGGCGCGTACGATCAAGGATGCGATCTGCCGTTTCAAAACCCAATGTGGATACGAGGTAAAACGCAAAGCCGGCTGGGATACCCATGGACTGCCTGTTGAACTTGGCGTTGAAACTGCTCTTGGTATTACAAAGGAAGACATCGGAACAAAAATTTCGATTGAAGACTACAATAAAGAATGCCGCATCGCAGTAATGAAGTATACCGACTTGTGGGAAGATCTTACCCGGAAAATGGGTTACTGGGTCAATATGGATCACCCGTATGTTACATACGATAACCGGTATATCGAAACACTCTGGTGGCTGCTTCAGCAACTCTATAAAAACGGATATCTCTATAAGGGTTATACCATTCAGCCATATTCACCTGCTGCAGGAACCGGACTGAGCTCCCATGAGCTTAACCTCCCCGGCTGTTACCGCGATGTAAAAGACACAACCTGTATCGCCCTGTTTAAGCTTCTAAGGGATAAGAAATCGGAATTCCTTTATAATAAAATCGATACCGCCGATGTCCATATAATGGCCTGGACCACAACACCATGGACACTTCCTTCAAATACTGCGCTGGCTGTCGGAAAAGATATAGTATATATAAAAGTCAGGAGCTTCAATCCTTATTCCGGAGATCCTGTCACGGTAATTATTGCAAAAGATCTCCTCAACGCATTGTTTCCCGAACCGAATGCCGGGCTTGAATTTTCAGAATATAAACCAGGCGATAAAAAGATCCCTTTCAGAGTTTCAGGGGAATTCACCGGGGCTGAGCTGGAGGGCATAAACTATGAACAGCTGATCGACTGGATGAACCCGGGAAAGGGTGCATTCCGCGTATTGACTGGCGATTTTGTCACAACTGAAGATGGCACAGGTATCGTTCATATTGCTCCCACTTTTGGCGCCGACGACTACCGTATTTCAAAAGAAACCAGGGTACCCCCTCTTCTTGTTAAAAGAAAAGACGGCTCCTTCGGTCCTATGGTTGATAAAAGAGGCTACCTGGTTCCCATTGCAGATCTTGATGAATTGTTTGTTAAACAAAGCGTCAACAAAAAAACATATGCTGCATTCGAGGCTCGTCCGGTTAAAAATGAATATGATGACAGTCTCTCCCCTGAAACGGAAACAATAGATGTCGAAATAGCTGTTATGCTAAAACAGCAGGGAAAAGTATTCAGGATTGAAAAGCAAATACACAGTTATCCTCACTGCTGGAGAACCGACAAACCGGTTTTGTACTATCCGCTTGATTCCTGGTTCATACGTACCACTGCATTCCGCGATCGTATGATTGAACTTAATAACACTATTAACTGGAAACCTCAATCTACGGGTACCGGAAGGTTTGGCAAGTGGCTCGAAAACCTTGTTGACTGGAACCTCTCCCGTTCACGTTTCTGGGGAACACCTCTTCCGATATGGATCACAGAAGACAAAGAAGAGGAAAAATGTATCGGCTCCGCAACAGACCTGAAAGCTGAGATTGAAAAATCAGTTAAAGCAGGATTCATGAAGAAGAATCCGCTAGCAGAATTTACCGAAGGAGACAATTCACAGGAAAACTATGAACATTTTGACCTGCACCGCCCGTTTGTTGATGATATTTTTCTTGTAAGCGATTCCGGGAAGAAAATGTTCCGAGAACCCGATCTGATAGATGGCTGGTTCGACTCAGGAGCAATGCCTTATGCACAGGCACATTATCCTTTTGAGAATAAAAATAATTTCAGCGAGATGTTCCCGGCCGATTATGTTGCCGAAGGTGTCGACCAGACAAGGGGCTGGTTTTTCACGCTTCATGCCATTGCAACAATGATATCAGACTCAGTTGCTTTTAAAAACATAATCTCAAACGGACTCGTGCTTGATAAGAACGGGAACAAGATGTCGAAGAGACTGGGGAATGCGGTCGATGCTTTCTCTACAATCGAAGAGTACGGTTCCGATCCGTTGCGATGGTATATGATTACAAACTCGCAACCATGGGATAACCTAAAGTTTGATATTGCCGGGGTTGATGAAGTTAAACGTAAATTCTTTGGCACTTTATACAATACATATTCCTTCTTTTCACTCTATGCAAATGTTGACAATTTCAGATACATCGAAAAAGAGATCCCGGTTAATGAGAGACCCGAGATTGACCGATGGATAATCTCCCTGCTTAACTCGCTCATTAAAGAAGTTGGGAATTGTTACAACGATTATGATCTGACGCGGGCAGGGCGCGCAGTACAGGATTTTGTAACCGAAAATCTGAGCAACTGGTATGTGCGCCTGAACAGGAAACGTTACTGGGGCGGGGAATATGACAAGGATAAACTTTCAGCATACCAGACTCTTTATGTGTGCCTGGAAACTGTCAGCCAGCTTGCTGCTCCGATAGCTCCATTCTACATGGACCGGCTTTTCAGCGATCTTAATGATGTCACAGGAAGACATAAAGAAAACTCTGTTCATCTGGCTCTTTTCCCGGAGTATGATGAATCGCTTATAAACAAGGCTCTTGAGGAGAGAATGGACATTGCCCAGAAAGTATCTTCCATGATTCTCGGATTACGAAGAAAAGTAAGCATAAAGGTCCGTCAGCCACTCGCAAGGATCATGGTTCCTGTTCCCGATAAATATTTCAGAGACAAATTTGAAGCTGTCAAAGATCTGATACTTGCCGAGGTCAATGTAAAAGAAGTCGAATATATTGATGATACTTCTTCAATCCTTGTCAAAAAAATAAAACCGAATTTCAAAACACTTGGTCCGAGATATGGTAAGCTGATGAAGGAGATCAGCAATTCTATCGCTGCTCTCTCTCCACAGGAGATTTTAGCTTTTGAAAACAATGGTAATCATCCTGTTCTGATTAACGGGCAACAGATAGTGCTCACATCAGAAGATGTTGAGATAATCTCTGAGGATATTCCTGGATGGCAGGTCGCTAATGAGGGCAAACTCACAGTTGCCCTCGATATTACTGTATCCGACGAATTGCGCTATGAGGGTATCGCACGCGAGTTTATCAACAGGATCCAGAATATCCGTAAGGAAAACGGGTTTGATGTCACTGACAAAATAACATTACTTATTGAAGATCATGAGTTTGTCCGTGAAGCAGTGACCAGACATGCCTCATATATTGCCTCACAGACACTTGCCACGGTGGTGAATCTCACACATAACTTCACAGGAAACAATGTGAGGAATGTGGAGATTGATGAGGTGGTGGTGAAGGTGGTGGTTGAGAAGAATAGCTGACGGCAGAGGGGTCTCTGTGCAACTCTGTATTCCTTCTGTATCGCTCTGTGTAAGTTCTTAGTATTAAGTTACACAGAGGGGCACAGAGACGTCAACGAACCAATTTTATGACTATATTTGTGTTAGCATCATGCACGAAAATCATATCAAATGAAACGAATATTAGTTACCGGCGGTGCCGGTTTTATAGGATCTCACCTTTGTGAACGCTTACTTGATCTGGGACATGAAGTGATATGTCTCGACAACTATTTCACAGGTTCAAAAATGAATATAATACATCTTCTCAATAACCCCTATTTTGAACTGATAAGGCATGATGTCACAATGCCTTTGTTCGTTGAGACAGATGAGATCTATAACCTTGCATGTCCTGCATCCCCCGTTCACTACCAGTATAATGGCATCAAAACCATCAAGACATCGGTAATGGGAGCAATCAATACACTCGGACTTGCGAAAAGAACAAAATCAAAGATCCTGCAGGCTTCAACCAGCGAGATATATGGCGATCCTGAAGTGCATCCACAGCATGAAGCTTACTGGGGAAATGTCAATACCCTGGGCCCGAGAGCATGTTATGATGAAGGGAAGAGATGTGCAGAAACACTCTTCATGAACTACTACGATCAGAATAAAGTGCGTATCAAGATAGCAAGGATCTTTAATACGTATGGTCCGAAGATGAATTCCAACGACGGCAGGGTCGTTTCCAACTTTATTGTGCAGGCGCTTAAAAGCGAGGATATCACGATCTATGGCGACGGATCTCATACACGCAGTTTTCAGTATGTTGACGATCTGATCGATGGTCTGATTAAATTAATGGATACTCCGGATAGTTTTACAGGACCTGTAAATCTTGGAAATCCAGTCGAATTAACAATCAGTTCTCTTGCCGGAATGATAATAAAAATGACCGGATCAAAGTCAAAGATCGTTTACCTTCCTCTTCCCCAGGATGATCCAAAACAGCGCAAGCCTGATATTTCTCTTGCCAAAAAAGAATTAGACTGGTCTCCGAAAGTTGATGCAGAAACGGGTCTGGCAAAGACGGTGGAGTATTTTAGGGCCATAATGAAAAAATGACGAAGAGACGAAGGGACGTAGAGACTCTACCTGTCTCTTTGTCCCTAAGTCTCTTTGTCTCTAAGTCCCTTTTCTTTTATACAAATTCCCAGGCACTAAGCGCATTTAGCTAATTTCGTGATATCTTTGGGTTATGATAGACCGCTCTACCATAGAACGTATTCTTGATGCTGCCCAGATAGTCGATGTGGTGCAGGAATTTGTTCCCCTGAAGAAGCGGGGAGTGAATTTCCTGGGGTTGTGTCCTTTCCATAATGAGAAAACACCTTCATTTACAGTTTCTCCTTCGAAGGAAATTTTCAAATGTTTTGGTTGCGGAAAGGTTGGGAACTCGGTTAATTTCGTCATGGAACATGAACACCTCACCTACCCTGAAGCGCTAAAATACCTTGCAAAGAAATATCACATTGAGGTTATTGAAAAAGAGCTTACGCAGGAAGAGCTTGAAAAACAAAATGAAAGAGAGAGCCTTCTTGTAGTTTCATCATATGCTGCGCGACAATTCACTGAAAATCTTTTTCATACTGACGAGGGAATTTGCATCGGGCTTGCCTATTTCAAAGAAAGAGGCTTCAGGCAGGATACCCTGAAGAAATTTGAAGTCGGTTACAGCTTTGAAAAACGTGATGCCTTCTCCAAAAAGGCTCTCGAGGATGGATACAAACAGGATTTTCTTGTCAAGACAGGCCTTTCAATTCAGCACGAAGACAGGCTCTTCGACAGGTTCAGCAGCAGGGTTATGTTCCCTATCCATTCTCTTTCGGGACAGGTACTCGGGTTTGGCGGAAGAATACTGAAAACTGATGTCAAAACGGCTAAATATCTGAACTCTCCCGAATCGGAGATATATCATAAGAGCAGGATTCTATATGGAATATTCCAGGCAAGGAAATCCATAACACAGGAAGACCGGTGTTATCTTGTTGAAGGCTATACCGATGTGATGTCGCTCCATGAGGCTAATGTTGAAAATGTCGTGGCTTCATCAGGAACTTCCCTGACACAGGAACAGGTAAGACTTATTAAGAGATTCACCCAGAACATCACAATCCTGTATGATGGCGACCCTGCCGGAATAAAAGCCTCCATCAGAGGAATAGACCTGGTTCTTGAAGAAGGCATGAATGTCAAGATAGTGCTTCTTCCTGATAATGAAGATCCCGACTCCTATTCGAAGAAGGTGAGCAATGAGGAGTTCCTGAAATTCCTTAAAGAAAAAGAAACAGATTTTATCCGCTTCAAAACACAGCTTCTGCTGTCGGAGGCAAATAATGACCCGGTGAGAAGGGCTGATCTTATTCGCGATGTGGTGAAGTCAATTGCCGTCATCCCCGAGGCAATAACCAGAACAGTATATATAAAGGAATGCAGTACTGTACTTGAAGTCAGCGAACCAATCCTTTATCATGAGGTGAATAAGCTGAGACAGCAAAAGAGCTTTCAGGACAGGAATAAATATCCTGGTCCGGAAGATCTTCCTGTTCCTCCGCCGGTAATTATTAGACCTGTCCAGCGTGAAACTGTCACATATTATTCTGAAAAAGAGATTATCAGGCTTCTCCTGAAATTTGGCGGTGTTGAGTTTGAACGGACTATAAATAAGGAAGATGGCAAGGAGGAGGTATTGACTGTATCTGATTATATTGTCAGGGAGATAACATCTGACGATCTTCTTTTTGATGACAGAGTGTGTTCCAGGATTTTTGCTGATTTCCGGTTTCATGTTGAACACGGACTTATTACAGGTGATAAGCAGTTTGTAAAACATGAAGATCCGGAGATATCCAGTCTGTCTGCCGATCTTCTTGCAGACTCACACGAGCTGAGCAGGATATGGAAAGATAAGCAGACCTTTGTCGAGACGGAGGAGATGAAGCTAAAAGAGATTGTGGGAGATGCAGTTCTTAAATTCAAGAGTGATAAAATAATTAAAATACAAAAGGAGTTAAAGATTCTTCTTGAAGAGGCTCAAAAGGCAAATGATATTGAAAAAGTGCAACAGTTAATGAAACGATATGCAAATCTAAGTACTGTATTAGGATTGATTTCCAGGAAACTGGGTAATCGGATATTGTTGTAAATCGTATCAAATCCCAATCACTGATTAATTTTTAATGCCTCTCCCCAACCCTTCCCCCTATGAGGGCTACCTTTTATACACATCTTTTTGAATTAGGATTTCTCCTTCTTTGTGAAGGCTTTCGTAAAAGAGTGTTTATCAAATTATTATCAGCTTCAGGAGATTCCTCACTACGTTCGGAATGACAAATAATTTTAATTTACAGGGGGAGGGAAGCAGGGGCGTTTCGATTTCACAATATTGCCCTACGAGAACTCTTATTCGAAACGCCCCTGCTTCCCTCCCAAAAACTATGCCAAACTAAACAATTGTCATCCCGAACGCAGTGAGGGATCTCATAATCTATAGTAACAATATAATTATGAAAAACAGGTTAATATAATAACCCAGGATAATAACATATGATAATTGAAAAAATAAGTGCATGTGACAAAAAACGTTCACTGACATCAAAAAGATGTGTATAAAGGGTAGCCCTGAGGGAGGGGCTATATAATTATTATCCTGAGCGTTACCCCCTTCTCTCCTGGGAGAAGGGGGCAGGGGGATGAGGCAAAAAAGGCACAGAGTATCACAAAGAAAATCACGTTGATTAGTTTCGGGGAAAATCATATTTATGATCTTCATTTAGACTGATAGATATTAATTCGTAATTTTGTAATATAAACCATGAAGAAATGAAAAGGCTACTCTATATCCTTTTAATGCTAATAATACCTTTTGCCTCTTCCTGTAAACATGGAGTAAAAGAAAAGGAACCTTTCATCCCGGTTTTTTCGACCTATAAGTCAGATACTGCAAAGAACCATAACCCGGTACCAAAGAATGAGATATTTTATGGTATCCTTACTCCTGTCGAAATATGTACAATCTTTAACAGACTCGGTATTCCTTACAGTAATGCTACTCTGAATCCTGTTTCAAACAGGGATCAGTACCTGAGCAGCTCAAAAGCCTCTATTAATACAGGAGTATATGGAGTTGATTTCGGATATCTAAAGGTATTCGGGATAGGTCAGCAGATGATCGACTATATGATAACCATACGCGAGATGAGCAATAAACTTGGAATTCCTGACTCTTACCTTACGGAACCAATCAAGAGGGTTCAGAGTGATATTTCCGAACCTGATACAATCCTGTTCCTTATGGATAATGCATATACCAGGATGGAGGCACATCTTCGTGAAGGAGGCAGAGAAAGTACGGCCGGGCTAATGGTTATGGGAGGATGGGTGGAGGCCATGTTTATTGCTACACAGCTGGTTTATAACCCTGAAAAACCTGATCCTGAGGTAATACAGAGAATCGCCCAGCAGAAATACACCCTTACCAGCCTTCTCAGCTTCCTGAAAAACTATTATGATGATCCTGTTGTTGTCTACTATTCAAAAAAACTTAAATACCTGAAAAACTATTTCGACTCTTTCGATATCTATTTCAAAAAAGGCGATCTTGAAATTGACACAGCAAGACAAGTCTTCCGTTCAACAGGCAGTAAAATGACTGTTTCTATCGAAACACTTAATAAAATCCGGGATTATATATACAAGCTTAGAACGGAGATGGTTACTCCCTGAAACTCACATCTTTACCCGTTCATTTTGACTCATAATGAAATATTCTGTTCCCGAAGAATGGTTCCCGATAGTTGATGAAGATGGGAATACAATCGGCAAAGCCCTGCGCAGTGTCTGCCACGATGGTAAAAGTATGCTTCTTCATCCTGTTGTTCATCTTCACCTTTTCAATACAATTGGTGAATTGTTTTTACAGAAAAGGGCGAAAACAAAAGATATCCAACCGGGAAAATGGGACACTTCGGTAGGAGGTCATGTCAGTCCGGGGGAGACGCCGGATGAGGCTCTTTTTCGGGAAGCAGGAGAGGAACTTGGAATAAATAATTTTGTGCCTGAATTTTTGGGGAAATATGTTTGGGAATCTCCTCGTGAGAGGGAACTGGTCAATTCTTTTTCAACGATTTCTGATGCAGTTCCATTATTAGATATAGATGAAATTGACGAAGGGAGGTTCTGGTCGCTGAAAGAAATCGAGGAGAATTTAGGGAAAGATGTGTTTACGCCAAATTTTGAGTATGAGTTTAAGATGCTGTTCTTGTGATTTTGTATGCTTTTTATCACTTTACCTTGCACAATAAATACCTTAAATTTGAGTATATTTACTGATAATAAGAGTGTTAATCTACTGAATACTTATGAAGTCTGATAAAATTTATTTATCCCTTGCCTTGCTTATAATTCTCACCATCGTTTCCTGGGTTACATCATGCACTCATATAGCCAATATTGCTAATATACCTGAGATTTGTTTTACCGGAGAAGTTCTTCCAATTTTTATTAATAATTGTGCTATTTCAGGCTGTCATAATGGAGGAGGAAGAGAATCGCGCATGACACTGAATAACTATTCAGATATAATCCAGGGTATTGTGCCGGGTAATCCGAATAGCAGTAGTCTGTACAAGGCAATAATTGCAAAATGGGGAAACAGAATGCCCCCCGGCCAGCCTCTGTCAGAGGAAAACAGAACAATAATCAGAGTATGGATCGAGCAGGGCGCCGGTCAAACAGTCTGTACAGATACAACCGGCACAGGCATCGCGAAAATGCCGAAGTGAGTTTCATTATCAACATGCCAGATAAGACAATTTGAAACATGGGTCAGTAACGGATCTTTGAACAATTAGATATTCATTTAACATGAAGCGATTATTTATATCACTTGCAACTCTTAGTATTTTCTTGTTGTTTTTTGTCTCCTGCTATTATGATAATGAAGAGGCATTATATCCGACGCTCAATAATGCATGTGACACAACTAATGTCACTTATAGTGGAACAATTGCTCCACTGCTAAATAACAATTGTACGGGCTGCCATGGCGGTTCCATTCCATCCGGAGGTATCTTGCTGACAAATTATGCCAGTGTTCAGACTGTCGCTTCATCAGGAATGCTTATGAACGCACTTAACGGTAACGGAGTTCCGGTAATGCCCGCTTCAGGATCTTTATCCGTATGCAAAATAGCACAATTCCAGATCTGGATAAGAAATGGAATGCCCAATAACTAAATGAGCATAATAATATTCACAATATGAGACGATTATTCCTAGCTTTTCTATTATCCCTGGCCTCACTGGGGATTTTTGCCCAGGATGACCTGATGAATCTTTTAAACGATTCCATTAAAAAGGATATAAATTACACTGCTGCTACTTTCAAATCAACAAGGATAATGGATGGCCATTCAATAGAGAATATGCCTCCCGGGCAACTTGATGTAAGGATATCGCACCGTTTCGGAACACTTAATTCCGGAGGTTATAATTTTTTTGGCCTTGACCAGTCGAATATTCATTTAGGTCTTGAATATGGAATATTTAAATGGCTGATGGTCGGGGTCGGAAGGGGATCATTTGAAAAAACTTTTGACGGATTTGCAAAGTTCTCCCTCTTAAAACAATCAACTGGCGAAAAGGTAATGCCGGTTTCTGTTTCGGTTTTGTCATCAGTTGCTCTTAAATCACTGAAGTGGCCCGATCCTACAATACCAAATTACTTTTCATCCCGGTTATCGTATGTGTGGCAGGTCCTGGCTGCCCGGAAATTCAGCCAGGGATTTTCATTTCAGCTTACACCAACTTTTATCCACCGTAATCTCGTTGCCACGGAACTTGATCCGAATGATCTCTATGCCGTAGGTGCAGGGGGCCGGTTAAAGCTTACCAAAAGAATAAGCCTGAATGCTGAGTACTACTACGTGCTTAATCCAAAAACCTATATGAGTCAGCAGATTTACAATCCTTTATCAGTTGGCGTTGATATTGAAACCGGGGGACATGTATTTCAATTGTTTTTCAGTAACTCTGTTGGCACAATTGAAAAACAATTTATCGGAGAAACAACAGGACAGTGGAAAAAAGGTGATATCCATTTCGGATTCAATATCTCAAGGGTGTTTACACTTAAGAAATCACAGAAACCATCAACCAATCAGACTGAATCATTGTTAAGATAAAATAAATCCATTAACCGCTGAGTTTGTTTATTTAATATACTGAAGTCACTATGAAACGTCTAATTTTATTCTTATTCTTTTTGAATATCATTACTGCAGTAAATGCACAGAAATACATGACCAAAAATGGTTATATCGGTTTCTTTTCCCATACTCCGCTGGAGGATATCAGAGGAGACAATAACCAGGTAGCAGGGATTCTTGATACTTCGACCGGAGAAATGGTTTTCCAGGCACTGATAAAATCATTTCATTTCGACAGAGCTCTCCTGGAAGAACATTTCAATGAAAACTATATGGAGTCGGATAAACTCCCAAAATCAAGCTTCAAGGGAAAGATCACAAATTTTTCATTGGTTGATTTCTCGAAGAACGGAACATATAATGTTACAGTTGAGGGCGATCTTACCATTCACGATGTAACCAATAAGGTAAGCGTAAAAGGAACTGTTGAAGTAGTTACAGGAGGAATAAACGCATCATCAAAATTCGAAATTGTGCCTGAAGATTATAAAATAAATATCCCCGGGATTGTCAGAGATAAAATCAGTAAAGCAATGGAGGTTACAGTCACGATGAAATATGCTCCTATTGCAAATAAATAGAAGTTTTCTCCGGCAAAACAATAGTATATTTATTACCATTTACAAATGAAACCTTACATTAAAATTGCATTATTCGTTGTCTTCTTTGCAGCAGTATCAGCAATTCTGGTTGCTCTGATCCTGTACAATAAGAAACACATTGATACGGCTACAGCCAAACCTGATTTCATAATTACCGCCACGGCTTTGCAGAAAGAATTTGAAGATAATGAGGCAACAGCTTCTGCCCGGTATATTAATAAAATTCTTGAGGTTACCGGCAACATAGCTACAGTAACTCCTACTGATAGTACACATTTGAACATATCTCTTAAAACCGGAAGTGAAATGTCATCCGTAATTTGCGCTATCCCCGCAATTATCTCTCCTGCACAATTAAAAACCGGTGAAAAAGTTACGCTTCGTGGTGAATGTTCAGGTTTCCTGATGGATGTACTTCTTAAAAATTGTGCCATTATCACGAACAGAAAATAAAGAAAATGAGTAAGCCTGTAAAAATATTGATGTTTAAAAACGAGATTGAAGCGATGCTTCTCGATGAAATACTAACTGAAAAGCAAATCCCTCATATGATACGTTCTTATCACGACTCTGCTTACGATGGTCTATGGCAAACCCAATCGGGTTGGGGACATATTGAAGCACCGGAAGAATTTGGAGACGAGATACTCCGTATCTATAACCAAATGTCAGATTAATCGTTATTCTCATTTAGCCTGTAATATCAACTTAAGTTTTTATCTTTGTTCCTCATTTTTATTTTAACCTCCCGGGGCGAATAAAATGCAATTGTAAATATTATTGGTTAATGAATCACATTGATTTAGAGAAGAACAAACTGCTTACTTTTACCTCAGAGATGCTCCATTCCATTATCCCTGTGATAAAAAGCAAGTACTTCTATTTTGGCATCCTTGCAGTTATAGCCGGTGCAGGATTAAATTTTGCTTCCGAAACTTATCTCCATAATTACATGAGTGAAGGGAAGACCTTACCGATGCTCTCTGATTTAGTTCTCGATAACCTGCCTTATTATAATATTTCGCTCATTTATGATATTTGCTGTCTTATTCCTATTTTACTGGTATTAATCTATATCGTTCATAAAAGAGATTATGACAGGATTCCCATGTTCTTATTGCTGACTGGTATTTTTTACATAGTCAGAGGTGTTTTTATTGTTTTAACACCATTCGGTAATCCACCGATGTTTAATGGTTCGGATACTTTGTTCAAGGGTTTTTCAAAGTATGAACTCGGCGTTTACCCCTCGGGACATGCAGGAAATGTTTTTTTAATGTTTTTGCTTGTAAAAGACAAAGGTTATAAATGGCTTATCTTCATTTGCTTATTCGTTGTAATAACTGCGTTGTTCCTGGCTCGCGGACATTATAGCATTGATATTCTTTCAGGGCTTTTCTTTTCATACGCCATAAAGGCATTCGGAGAAAAACATTTTTCAATGTTTGATCTAGGGAACAGAAAAGAATCTTTATCCTATCTTTTCAAGTCTCCTGATGAAAAAAAACCGAACAATTCCAGAATGAATGTGTTTAATCTTTGATCTTTCGTGACAGAATGAAGAACATTATACAGAGACCACGGAGTTTGTCTCTGTGTAACTCTTTGAACGGCGCAGCCCTCGACGAAGTCAATCCTATGTGTCCCTCCATGTGACAAAAAAAGAGAAGAATCAGATTATGTTTCAATACGACAAAAGTCATAGGAAATATTAAGTATAAGGATGAATATTGCAAAAAAGAAATCAAGATGAATAACGCAATATACAATTTCAGGGAACCGAAAAATGAACCTGTCCTGTCATATAAACCAGGCAGTGAAGAAAGAATGTTGCTTGAAGAAGAACTAAAGGTTCAGAAAAACCAGGTTATTGATATCCCGCTTATCATAGGCGGAAAAGAGATAAGGACAGGGAAAAAAGGAAAGGTAGTGATGCCTTCCGATCATAGTCATGTACTGGCAACTTATCATACGGCCACTGAAAAGGAGGTTTCTCTTGCAATTAATGCAGCTCTCGATGCAAAATGTGAATGGATGACGCTGTCGTGGATGGAAAGAGCAGCAATAATGGCTAAGGCAGCCGAACTGATTTCAAAAAAACACAGGTACCTGATTAATGCGGCCACTATGCTTGGTCAGGGGAAAAATGTAATGCAGGCAGAGATTGACTCTGCATGTGAAGTGATCGATTATCTGCGGTTTAATACATATTTTGCCTCGATTATCTATATGGAACAACCTATATCTGAAAGTGAGAATATTAATCGCCTCGAATACCGGCCGCTTGAAGGTTTTGTTTATACGGTCAGCCCATTCAATTTCACAGCAATTGCCTCAAATCTCAATACAAGTGTTGCCCTTATGGGAAATACAACGGTTTGGAAACCTGCTACAACTTCCCTCCTTTCAAACTATTACCTGATGAAAATATTCGAAGAGGCCGGATTTCCCGCAGGTGTTATTAATTTCGTGCCAGGCTCCGGTTCTTTAATAAGCAGTATAGTACTAAAACACAAGGATCTGGCCGGGATACATTTTACCGGTTCAAATTCAACATTCAATTCCCTATGGAAGCAGGTCTCTAATAATCTTTCTGTTTACAAATCTTATCCAAAGCTAGTGGGGGAAACAGGTGGCAAGGATTTCATTTTTGCCCACCAGTCAGCTGATCCTCTCGAACTGGCTACTGCAATAGTAAGGGGTGCATTTGAATATCAGGGACAAAAATGTTCAGCCGCATCGAGGGCTTACATTCCAAAATCGATCTGGGATGAAACCAAAAAACAGATGCTGAATATGATCTCCGAAATTAAAGTCGGAGATGTCATTGATTTCAAAAACCCGGTAAATTCCGTCATTGATGAAACGGCGTTTGATAATATCATGTCGTGCCTGGATAAAGTAAAATTATCTCCGGAAGCAAAAATAATTGCAGGGGGGAAAGGAGACAAATCAACCGGATATTTTGTTGAACCCACTGTAATTGTAACTGATAATCCGCATTATTTCACAATGGAAGAGGAAATTTTTGGTCCTGTTATGACCATTTATGTTTATAACGATGACCTTTATGATGAGACTCTTAAGATATGTGATGAAACCTCGCCATACGGCCTGACAGGAGCAATCTTCAGCAATGATAAATATGCAATGATTAAAGCATGCCGGGTATTGCGCTATGCCGCGGGTAACTTCTATATCAATGATAAGCCGACAGGCGCAATGGTGGGGCAGCAGCCATTTGGAGGAGCAAGGGCTTCCGGAACCAACGACAAAGCAGGCAGCCATCTTAACCTTCTCCGCTGGGTGAGTCCGAGAACAATCAAAGAGACTCTTATTCCGGCTACTGGGTTTAAATATCCGTTCATGGAATAGACAGTTTTTTTCTATTTCCCTTATTCACCCTTCTTCCCATAAGGTTTGCACGAAGGTTCACTAAGGACTCCTGGAAGGTTCGGGGGTAAGCAGACAAAGAATTAATACCGTTCCCTGAACATCTTCAATGCATATTGGCGTACATTGAAAAAATGTTCCGTAAATTTGAGCATGAAAAGACCTGTCCGGGAAGATATGAATAAGGCACTTTTTGTACTGAATCCTACTTCAGGTGTGCCACCTGTTAACTTTATTGTTTCAAAAGAACTGGAGCTCCGTAAAAACCAACTATCCTTCTGCAAATCAATGACCAAAGAAGAAACAGGAACTCTCATCAGGCAGAATTTTAATAAGTATGATGTCTTTGTAGCCGCCGGAGGAGACGGCACCGTTCATACCGTAGCTACAGAATTAGTGGGAAGCGACAAAATTCTTGGAGTCCTGCCCATTGGTTCCGGGAACGGGTTTGCTAAGGAATTTGGATTTAAAATGAATGTCAGGTCACTTCTGTCCGACATAAAGAGGGCCGACAGCATGGATATTGATGTGATCGAGATAAACAACAAGCTATGTCTTAATGTCGCCGGTATTGGACTGGACAGCTTTGTCGCACATTCATTTAATAACCTTAAGCTAAGAGGTTTCCTGCCATATGTATGGTTAACATTTAAAACCTTTCTGGCACTCCGTCCTTTTCATGTAACTATTAAATGTGGCGGGAAAGAAATTGTCTCTGAAAAACTATTTGTTCTGACCATTGCAAACACAAGACAATTCGGGAATAATGCATACATAGCGCCCGAAGCACGACCTAATGACGGAATAATTGATATTGTACTAATCAAACCTTTTCCAAAAATTCTGGGTTCGCTTTTTATTTTCAGATTATTCACAAAAAGAATAAATAAGTCGAAATATGTAAGACATATTAAAACGGATAAAGAAATAGTTATCGTGACAGATGAAACCAGGTTCCATATCGATGGTGAACCATTGGAGATCTTCGGTAAGGTAGTGATCAGGATCCGAAAAGAGGTACTGAAAGTCCTGAAAACAACCGGATATAAGTTTGCTGATTCTTAAAAATATACATTTATTTGTTACTGAATATTTTAATCTTTCACTTCTATGAAAAAACTTGTTTTACTTCTGCTTTTCTTCTCTCTTGCAACGGTTTACGGACAAAACCCTGCAATCCAACTGATTCCTCAACCTGTTGAAATACAGCAATCTGACGGTTCATTTGTGCTGACGAAAACTTCAACTATTGGTTTTGACAGCCAGGAAAGCGGCAAAATAGCTGAGATGCTTTCCCAAAAACTTAATCTCTCAACCGGCTTTTTATTTAAACCTCAACAGGACAAAGCAGGTTCAATACAATTCAACCTGAATAAAGTACCCGTTGCATTAATTGGTAAAGAAGGTTATACCCTGGTATCTTCTCCCAGGGGTGTGGTTATAACAGCCAATGCCCCGGCAGGGCTTTTCTATGGCATGCAAACACTGCTTCAGCTTCTCCCAAAAGAAATTGAAAGCAAAACCGTTATCAATATACCCTGGACAATTCCTTCAGTTAAAATTACGGATTATCCCCGTTTTGGATGGAGGGGGATGATGCTTGATGTCAGCCGTAATTTCTTCACAAAAGAAGAAGTAAAACTTTATATTGACGAAATCTCAAGATATAAATACAACACTTTTCACTGGCATCTGACTGACGATAATGGCTGGCGTATAGAGATCAAGTCCTTGCCAAAATTAACTCAGATCGGCGCCTGGAGAGTACCTCGTTTCGGGCAATTCGGTGATCGCACAGCACCAAAACCCGGAGAAGCAGCAACCACTGGTGGTTTCTATACCCAGTCTGACATCAAAGAGATAATTCAGTATGCACAGGAGCGTAATGTGACAATTGTGCCGGAGATTGACGTCCCCGGACACAGTATGTCGGCAATTGCAGCATATCCCGAATTAAGCTGCTCCAAAGATACCAGCATCAAAGTAAACCCGGGTTCTTCTTTTTCAGAGTGGTTCAACAATGGCACTTTTAAAATGAGGATTGATAATACGCTTAATCCTTCTGATGAAAAAGTATATGAATTCCTCGATAAGGTTTTTACTGAAATGGCTGCACTTTTTCCAAATCCATATATTCATGTAGGCGGGGACGAGTGCTATAAGGGTTTCTGGACCAACGATCCCGGCTGCCAGGCTCTTATGAAAAAAATGAATATGACGCATCCTGAGGAATTGCAGGCATATTTTATGAAACGCGTAGAAGATATTCTGAAATCGAAAGGCAAAAAGATGATTGGCTGGGATGAAATTCTTGAAGGAGGTGTCGCTCCTGAAGCAACAGTTATGAGCTGGAGGGGTATCAAAGGTGGTATAGAGGCTGCAAAAATGGGGCACGATGTCGTTATGACACCGACAACATTTGTGTACCTCGACTATCAGCAGGGTGAACCGACAATTGAACCTCCGATTTATGCAAATTTACGCTTAAGCAAATGCTATAGTTTTGATCCTGTTCCTGAAGGAGTGGATGCAAAGTATATTCTTGGCGGCCAGGGCAACCTCTGGACAGAACAGGTAGCAACCTTGCATCATGCTGAGTATATGACCTGGCCGCGTGGCTGGGCATTGGCAGAAGACTTCTGGTCGCCTGATGCGTCAAAAAACTGGGGCAATTTTGTACAACGTGTTGAAAAACTGTTCGATCGAGCTGATATAGAAGGGATTAATTATTCGACTGCAATGTACGATGCGATTATAAATGTCAGCGCGAAAGATGGAAAAATGACCGTGGCAATGGATTCTGAAGTACCCGGCCTTGATATTTTTTATACCATTGACGGAGCAATGCCAAACACATATTCACCTAAATATATAAAACCTGTTGACCTGCCTGAGGGGCCGGTCACATTAAGGGTGGTAACATATCGCAACGGAAAACAAATAGGTCATCTGATCACACTAACACCTGAAGTGCTGAAAAAAAGAGCAGCTAGAGACTGAATGTTCCAAGGGAGATTTTCACCCCCTTCCCAACCTTCCCCCACGGGGGAAGGAGTACATTCTCCCAAGTATTTAAAAGAATTACAAATGAAGTAGTGAGTAATGTGATCAGTTCTAAAATAATAAATAAAGCAAAGCATAACTTAGGAGCTAGTTTTAATTTGAAGAATAAGGCTCGGGAGTTAAGAAAGAAGATGACTGAACCTGAGAAAATTTTGTGGAGTCATCTTAGGAAGAGGAATCAACATGGATTGTACTTCAGAAGACAACATCCGTATGGAATTTATATATTGGATTTTTATTGTTTCGAAGCAAATCTTGTTATTGAGATTGATGGCATTATCCACTTAAGTCGTCATACATATGATATTGAAAGAACTAAATATCTGAAATCATCCGGATTAAGTGTTCTTAGGTTTAATAATAATGATATTGAAACCAGAATTGAGTGGGTTTTAGAAAAAATAAAGGGGGAAATAAGAAAGGGGGTAAAAACCAATAAAAGAAATACCCTTAGTTGCATTCTAAGATTAAATTAATAGGATATTATCAATCTATGTTTATTTGAATTAACTGAAATATGAAAATGAATGGGATTTTTATAAAAATACTGATTCTTTTTCAATTTTTTTTAATTGGCTTCAATGTTAATCTATCGGCACAAACCCTGCTGGAAATTGAATCTCATTCTGTCTCATTGCCGAATGGATGGAGGCTGACGCCTGTTGGAAAACAATTGCCGCTTGGCGATCTGCCTCTAAATATTGCAGTATCGCCTTCAAAAAAGCTTGCAGCAATCACGAACAATGGAGAGAGTGATCAGACTATTCAGCTTGTGGATGTTGAACGGGAAGTAGTGCTCGACTCAATCATTATTGGAAAAGCCTGGCTGGGGCTGACATTTTCTGATGATGGTAAATATTTGTACGCATCAGGAGGAAATGATAACATAATTATCCGTTATGCAATCCGGAACAATAAGCTGTCAGTTTATGATTCAATAAGAATAGGTAAAGCCTGGCCTGTAAA
>JBEKDR010000081.1:0-19159 GCA_050014255.1 Bacteroidales bacterium
CTGTCATTCCGAGCGTTAGCGAGGAACCGAGTCCCGATATATCGGGACGAGCTCACCGAAGGTAATCTCATAATTAATTATCCTTAGATTATTATTGATAACCGATACTCATAAAAGATAAAAATAAAATATGATATTATTCAAGGCGCAGAATGCAGGTTACGAGGCATGTGGATTAAATTATATGTTTGGCTACATGAACATCCTTTTTATAATATATATAAGCAACGATACAACCAGACTGAAAAGTATCATAGTGGTCACAGGAAAATAAAATCTGAAATTGTCTCTCTCAACCCTGATGTCGCCGGGAAGATGTCCTATCCAGTTAAGCTTGTCATGAAAAAAATATATTACCACGCCGATTATAACAATAAATAATCCGGAAAGTATGATCCATTTCCCTGTTTCACTGTTCATATTGCAAATATACTATAAAGATTATTTTTCAATGGGAGACCTAGGTCAAGAGACGCCAGATCTTTTCCTTGGTTCATTTGCTTTCAGTAGACTCGCTGGGTTAGCTCATTTATAAAACCAATTTCTTTTTTGCCCGGTTCTATCGGGCACTTAAAAGAAACGAACTAAATGTTATTGCAGCAATTTTCAAATTATAAAGTCTTTTGAAAGAACTTTTTTATAAATTCATTGATCATAAAAACCCATCAAAATGAAACTTAAAAAGAACATTTCTATCCTGTTGGCATTTCTGCTGACAGTTAGCTTTTCATTGCCTCTGAAAAGCCAGGACAAACAATCTGAACTCGTGAAAGGTGTAAAAGTCTCTGAACTGTTAAAGGCAGGTGACAAGCATAAGTATATCGTAAAACTGGAAAAAGATCAGTTTGCATTCTTCCGGCTTACACAGGAAGGAATCGATGCCTTGATCACCACCTTTGATCCTGACGGGAAAAAGATTCAGGATTTTGACAGTCCCAACGGAAGAAAAGGAGATGAGCTTGTTACTTTGTTTTCAGACAAAAGAGGGAACTATTCGCTTGAGGTCAGCGCCCTGGAACAGAAGGGGCACAAGGGAAATTATGAACTCACCTGGGAAAAGCTTGAGCCAAAAGGTACCACTCCTCAAAAACAGATCGATCAGCTTTTTGCAGGCTGGAATAACCCTCAGACTCCGGGAGCTTCAGTAGCCGTTGCTAAGGATGGCAAAATAATCTTTAAAAAAGGTTACGGCAGCGCCGATCTTGAATATAATATTCCTAATACTCCGTCAACAGTTTTTCATATAGCCTCCCTCTCAAAACAGTTCACTGCATTTTCGATACTGCTGCTTGAAGGGGAAGGTAAACTTTCAATTAACGATGATATAAGGAAATACATCCCTGAAGTCCCTGATTTTGGCAAAGTAATCACACTCAACCAGCTAATGCATCATACAAGCGGTTTAAGAGATCAGTGGGATTTACTTGCTATGGCCGGATGGCGGCTCGATGATATAATAACAAAGGATCAGATACTGAGACTTGTAAGCAGGCAGAAGGATTTGAATTTCAACCCGGGAGATGAGTTCCTGTATTGCAATACAGGGTTTACACTGCTGGCTGAGGTTGTAGCACGGGTATCGGGTCAGACATTCGCTGAATTTACGAGGACTCACATTTTTGAACCTCTTAAGATGACCAGCACGCTTTTTTATGACGATTTTGAAAAGATCGTAAAAAACAGGGCATATTCCTATCATGTTGACAGCACAGGTCTGAAAAAGAGCATATTAAGTTATTCAACTGTAGGTGCAACAAGCCTTTTCACAACTGTTGAAGACCTCAGTCTCTGGGCAATGAATTTTGAAAATCCTGTCGTTGGTAAAGACGTTATCAGTAAGATGGATATGAAAGGTATCCTTAACAAGGGTGATACAATAGGTTACGCAATGGGACAGGGCATTGGTGTTTACAAGGGGCTGAAGTTCATCGCTCACGATGGTGCAGATGCCGGCTACCGGACGAGTTTGTGGAGATTTCCCGATCAGAAATTCTCAGTGAATGTGCTTAGCAATTTTGCGTCATTTAATCCGTCCGCAATGGCTACAAGAATCGTCGATATCTATCTTAAGGACAAAGAAGTAACTGAGTCTCCGAAGAAAGAAGCCGAAGTCAAAACAGTTTCCAAAGCCACCTCTGACAATAGCATAAAAATAGATCATGATACTCTTCTTTCCTACTGTGGAAAGTATGAACTGGAACCCGGAGAACTAGCAACCATATCTCTGGAGAATGAGAACCTTTCTGTTGAGGCGCCAGGACTTGAAAAGACTCCAATAACACCAGTTTCATCAACAACCTTTGACGTCAGTGTGGTATCCGCAAGAGTTATTTTTATGAAAGATGAATCAGGTAAAGTCGCTAAATTTAAGGCGATAATGAACGGAGAGGAACGTTATGCAATGAAGCTGCCCGATTTTGATCCGTCTAAAGTCAATCTTACTGAATATACAGGAGATTATTACAGTCCGGAGTTAAGTACCACTTATTCCATTTTAGTTGAATCGGGTAAATTGATTGCCAGACACTTCCGAACGGGTGATGTTCATCTTACAGCAATTAAACCTGACCAGTTTACAGGTGATCGATGGTATTTTGGTAATATCGAATTCGTAAGAGATAATAACAATGCAATTACAGGATGTAAAGTCTCAACAGGAAGAGTAAGAAATCTGAAGTTTGAGAAGATGGGAAAATGAGGTGTGAGGAGTAAGGAGTGAGGTGTGAGGCATGAGGTGTGAGGCGTGAGGTGTGAGGCGTGACGTGTGAGGAAGGGAAGATCGGCCACAACGGCACAACGGCGCAAAGGTTCTAAGACACAAGGTAAAAAGATGAAGGCCAATCAGAATATTATCTACATAAATATTTACGCTACCTTTTGTAATGATGACAGATTGATTATTTTTGTACTCTCAAAAATCTTATGATAGATTATTGAGACAGGATCCTCCTTCGACATCCTTCCACAAACTCAGGATGTGCTACGGAGGTCAAATCACTCCTTCGCCAAGGCTACGGAGTGCAAAGCCCACCTTAGCTAAAGCTTCGGTGGATAATACGGGGTGTGGCGCAGTTGGTAGCGTACTACGTTCGGGACGTAGGGGCCGGAAGTTCGAGTCTTCTCACCCCGACAAATGAAAAAGCCTGGCACGAAAGTGCCGGGCTTTATTTTTTGTTGCGTTGAAAATTCATTTTCATAAGCAAAAGAAAAATAAAGTCCGAAAATGAACGAAGTGAATGACAGGCTTTTTCATTTAGGTCACCTCCTGGAAGTCCGCGAGTCATGCGTCAGCTTGACGAGCAATCTTCTTATGCAGATTTTTACAATCAAATGGCCTTGTAAATCAAATATTTACAAGGCCATTTTCATTAGTAGTACAAAAAGTAGTACAAAATATCATTGCCAATACCCTGCTAATATTCTTATCAGGTCTTCATTCAGATAGTATACTTCAGATCCATCCTTTTTTGGAGTTAATATCTTTGCAGCAGCCAGTTCTTCCATTAATTTTGTCAGAGTTGTCCTGGATGATCTGGCCAATACTTTTCCAATTATCTTAGGTTTTATATATGGCTGGCTGAAAATGGCTTCATTTACCTCCTTTGTATACCATCTGATTTTTGACTTTCCATAATTCAATGTTGAATCCATCTGTTCTAATATATCGTTAATCAGATTGTTGGTTAGAGCAGATGTATTTTCAACTGCGTCGAGCATGAACAAAATCCATTTCTTCCATGAACTCCGCTGGGTTATAGCACCAAGATTATAGTAATAGTCTGATTTATTAATAATTATATACTTGGAAAGGTAGAGGACTGGTTGATTTAACAGTCCGGTTTGTACAAGGTAAATCAGGTTAAGAATTCTGCCGGTTCTCCCATTGCCATCCTGAAATGGGTGAATTGCTTCGAATTGATAATGTGCGATACACATCTTTATCAATGGGTCAGTCGGATATTTCTTATTGTCATTAAGATAAGTTAGAAGGTTATCCATCAATCGCTCCACAATGTCATTGCCTCTTGGCGGGGTATAGATTACTTCTCCTGGTCGCAACTCACTTTGTCCTCTTTTGATAACAACATTAGCCTGTGGTGGGCGAATTCCGGATGTGGTATTCTTGATTTGACGGAAGATCGACAGAACTGACTGCAGGTTTAAGATTTTTGTTTCATTCAAAGCATGATAACCCGCCCAAAGTGCTTCTCTGTATCTAAGAACTTCTTTCACAGCCAAATCTGCTTTTTCTTCACTTTTATTATCCGAAATTGCTTTATACAGTTCGTCTTCTGTTGTGAAAATATTTTCAATTTCAGTAGAAGTTTTAGCTTCCTGTAATGCTATCGTGTTTACCAGCATATAAGGATTTGGGAGTCTCATAACATTGATATTTACTGAGGCCAATGCTCTTGAAGCAGATACCAGCTTTTTTAAAATATCACTGTCGTCATCTATTTCAGCGGATGGTGGAAGAAGCGGGAGATCGTTGAACGGGTTATTCCTGTCGAATTTTGGCTTAGTCATAGTTGTTCAATATTTGCTCAATTATGGACATGATGCAAATTTATGTAGTATTTTCATCAAAAACAATAGTGCATGTCCAGTATTTCAATAAATATGGACATGCTGTCGAGATATGTCCATTTTTATCCTGAAATAGTATTCAAATCAAAATCGAAATACATAAAAAAATGAATCTTGGATTAGATCCTAAAACATAACAAACAAATATTCAGGTATATAAAAGATACTTAGCTTCTCACCCCGACCACAAATCAAGAATGACCATTGTAATTCAATAGATTACAATGGCCTTTTTTTTATGGTGGGGAAATTGGTGGATAATCTTTTATCTTTTATGATGTGTCATTTTGAAAAAATTTCCTCCCCCAAAGATTCTCTTAAGACATTGCTATTAGTTAAAATGATGTGAAATCTTTTATGCCGGCAATTTCCACTTTTTTAGTTTTTAAATCAACATCTTTGGAGTACAATAACTCTGTCTTTAGTCAATTATGTTTATTTTTGACAGACATATAAACGAGTTGGTCAGCGGTAATTCTTGTAACCTTAATGATCGATAATTATGAACTATAACCCAAGACATGAATTTCATTATGATAATGGATTTATTCTTGCCTCAATCAAGAAAAGATTTGTTGCTTTCCTCATTGACTGGATAATTCTTGTAATAATTTATTTTTGCATTCTCATCCTGTTTGATTTATTAAATATGGACATTTCTAAGATAAATGTCCATGGTATTTTCGATGTTGAAATTGAAATGAATAACACGCCTTCATATATAATTGCCTTTTTGAAAATTTTATTTGGACTGTTGCCGGTCATTTATTTCACAATCTCGTTTTATTTCTGTAAGGGACAAACCATTGGAAAATATTTTCTTAAGATAAAGGTACTTTCATTATACCATGAACATCTCGGATTGTGGCATTGTATAGAACGAAGTTTGGGCTATTTTGCATCTGCACTTGAGTTTGGATTTGGATATATACAAGCCTTTTGGAATCCTAACAGGATGACGCTACATGATAAAATTGGTGAGACTATTGTAGTAGAACTTCTTGTTAAAAAACATAAGTAATTTTGTGTCAATTAAAAATTAAAAAATATGAATATAGCAGTATGGATTATTCAAGTCATTCTTGCATTAATGTTTTTAATGGCAGGGATAATGAAATCAACTCAACCCAAAGACAAATTGGTAAAAAGTCTTCCCTGGGTAAATGACTTTTCATTACAAACAGTTCGTTTTATTGGAATTTCGGAGTTACTTGGAGCGATTGGGATAGTTGTTCCTCAGTTAACCGGAATCTATCCAATCCTTTCACCGATTGCAGCAGTTGGGTTAGCAGTGATTATGGTGTTAGCGTCTGTACATCATCTACCCAAAAAAGAATACAGGGAAGTTGGCTTTAATACAATTCTTTTAATTCTTGCTGTTGTAGTTGCTCTTTACAGATTTTAATGATTAAGGATGTGAAAATTACAATGTTGCTCTGTCCATGACGTGATGTATTAAAACTCTGAGATCAGCGAGAACCACCTTGCTGCAGATGATCCCCATACTTCTTTATAGGTAGCAGTATTGAACTGGGGCCAGTATGGAGTATCCTCATTGTCCCGGGATTGCATACCTACAGGTATCTCACCAACCATTTCTCCTGGTAAAGCGTTATAAAGCTGAGGATAATTACTGCCTTCTCCCCAGATAATTGATTGTCCGAAAGGATTTTTTCCGACAATCCAGAACAATTGTTGTTCGGCAATATTGATCAGTTCATTATCTTTCAGGAATTTACCACACAAAACAGCTGCTTTACCCGTTGACAGGATGACGGCATTATTACCTTTAAATGAGAACCAGACCGGAAAAACCCGGAGATAATGATCATCATCAAGCTTGACCCCGTTCTCAAGCTGTTCTTTAAAGTCTTTGGATACATCCTGGCGTATCCATACCTGGGTTATATAAAAATTTACTGAGTCCTTTATTTCGTCTTTGTTATAAACGCCACTCGGAACCATTCCGTAGGGTTTTACATACTGCATAATAGATTTCAGGTAATCGCCATACAGCCTGATGGAATTCTCCCATGTCTTATAATCCGGATGGTCGGGCTGCGTTCTGCATAGCTCTGTCAATGCCTGCATATAAACCTGGTCGCGTGACTGATGGTTGAAATGCACTATGGATTTCTTACTAAGATCGCGGTAGAAGAAACCTCTGATCTTGTTTTTATCATTCAATGGCTCAGAACGCTGACACTGTATGGTATACTTAATAAAATCAGCTGCTTTATTAGCGTAGAACTTTTCTCCTGTCAGTCTGAAAAGCAAACTGGCCGCCCAGGATACCGTCGCCATGTACTGGCTTTGTGAAGTCATATAGGCATGTCCTCCGGGAATTCTTTCATTATATCCCAGTTTTTCGAAACGATCGAGGGCAAAGCCAAAATCTTCTTTGGCTACTTTACTGAGATGTTGTTTTAGCATTGCATCATCCGCAATTATCAGGGCAGCATAAGCTTCAATGCCTGAAAACAGGAAGTTCTCAAAACCGCTGTTGTTCACACTGGCCTGACGTTTTCCTGCATCATCGACAGTACCAATGAAGCCATCCGTCCATAAATTTGTACCCCATGTCTGCACCCGGTACCCATTACCGAGGCGGGTTTTAAGGATAAAATCAAGTCCCCATTTAGCCTCTTCTATGAGTCTCAGATACAAATCGGTATTTTTCTTCTCCTTAGCCCTGTTTGCCATTTCCAACATTGAAAAAGCAATCTCGCCCGTCTGTACCGATTGTTGCGACATATCAGCGGCATCATGCCAGCCTCCATTCACAGGATAAATATGTCCGTTATACTCACAGTTAATGTCAGTATGGCAATCGCCATGTTTTCCGGGTACAGGGTAACCACACCGTTCGCAAAACATGAAATTCAGAACCCGCCATGCTGAATTGTCCCATATATTGCTGTTAATATAGAATGGCAGGGTAGTAACATTCCCGACCTTGATCATATATTGTCCGTCCTTTTTGAAATTTGTAAAGTCAATGGTTTCAAAATCACCAATATACGTTTTAACTTCATTGATTTTCCCTTCATAAACCACCCGAGAGGTGATATAATCGATCAGCTGGAATTTCCCGTCATTATTATTCACCCGGACAATTGCTGACTTTTCACTTTCCGCCCGGTATCCCGTAGTCGAATATATGATCCTGTTCTCAGCTGGCTTCCATCCGCTGACAACTTCCGGATTTTCAACACTCTGCAGCTCTACAGCATCGATATCAAACTTCAAAGAATCACCCATTGTTTGCTCTTTCCCAAAGACTTCTATTGCAAAGGATATTTTAGTGACTTTGTCACGTGCCAGCTCCGACATCTCAACATAACATTCATTCCACTTACCGTTGACCAGGTTGATTTCATGAAATCCTTCACGTCCGTACTGATCAGGTACCTTGACCTTGCCATCGTTCTCCACATAAAGATTAAGATATATACTGCGGGCACCTTCACAATCGGGATAGACATAAAGATGGATCCGGTTATATTTCTCCCAGTTCCTTCCGCCTGCATCAAAGCTGGCCATGGAAGTCCCTCTGCCTATTCCCCAGCCAAGAAACTCATTTACAACAGTAGGAGCAACTAATCTCAAACTATGGGTTCCGGAAATACTCCTGACAGACGTCTGCGACATAGAACCAATCCCTCTATGCGACCATTTATTCATATCTTCCATATCGCAAAGCATATCCGAAACCAATACTGTTTTTGTGAGTCCGAATGTTTCAAGAGACTTGCTATAGTCAAGAGGCAACGGACTATGAACAAACCCTGTATTACGGATATCCGATTTCAGCTTCTCATCTGTCTGAGAAAACAATAAGCAGCAACTGCAAAAAAACAGCAATATTATAATTGTCAATTTTTTCATGGTCAGAGCTTGATTTAATTATTAATAGGGAACAAAACCCTCAGTTTTTTGATCTGTGGTTTTCAAATTTAAGTTTTTTTATATGATGATAAAAACCTGACACGAAAGTGACAGGTTTTTTTACCTTTACATAATAAATAATTATCTCCCAATGACCAACTACAACCGAATCTCATCAATAGATATTATGAGAGGATTAACCCTCGTCCTGATGCTGTTCGTTAATGATCTGAATATGAATGTTGCACCTGCCTGGCTCGGTCATCGTGCTGCTGAATTCGACGGAATGGGGCTCGCCGACTGGGTATTCCCAGGATTCCTTTTTATAGTTGGAATGGCTATCCCCTTCGCATTCTCAAAGAGATTTTCATCGGGTCAGTCTCTCTATGATATCAGCCGTCATATTCTCACCAGATCTCTGAGCCTGATCATCATTGGTGTACTTATGCTTAACACCGGCAGGGTCAATCCTGAACTTACTGGCTTAAGCAAGAACTTATGGGCTATATTAATGTACCTTGGAGTATTCCTTTTCTGGAACGATTATCCCAATAAAGAAAATAAATTCTTTACAATTACCGGGCTAAAATTTACCGGGCTGGCAATCTTTGTATTCCTGATAATTAAATTCAGATCAGGCCAACCGGAAAATAATGGTTCTCTGATTACCGGCTGGTGGGGCATCCTTGGACTGATAGGCTGGGGATATCTTGTTTCAGCCTTCACCTATGTTCTTTGCCGTGATTCAATTTTGAAAACATCTTTATTCGCACTGTTTTTTCTTATAATGAATATGCTTTCGGACTGGAAATTGCTTGGATTTCTTAATCCGTTTAAACCAGTCTTCGGAATTATTATTGATGGAAATGTACCTTTTATTGTTCTCTCGGGTTTGATTGGCGGATTACTGATTAAGAAGATTCCAGTTAAAGAATTCAAAAAAGCTATTCTTGTGTTTATTTGCCTTGGCTTAGTATATCTTATAGCAGGATTTGTCCTGAGAAAGTGGTTTATCATTTCTAAAATTCAGGCTACTCCAAGCTGGGCAATGATTTGTAATGGGATAAGCTTCTTAATTTTCATACTATTATACTGGATAGTTGATGTCAGGAACAAAATAAACTGGGCATCATTTTTACAGCCTGCAGGGGAGAACTCCCTTACTACTTATCTTGCCCCGGATATACTTTACTACCTGATCTGGAGCTCTGGCATTCCCATACTTATATATAAGCAATCGCATGAGCCTCTGATCGTCGTTGCCGGATCAATAATATGGGCCCTGTTGATGGTCGGACTAATAGCTCTTCTCGCGCGTCTAAAAATTAGATTAAGGTTATAAATGGCTATTCAGCAAGCAATTTTTCTGATTATTAAGGCCAGATCCTTTCAATTCCATGAAGTTCTGACTTGTTTAATAAAACATCGGCTCCCTTTGAAAACATTTTTAACCTGGTAAACTTTTCTGTGGGAAAGACCAGTGTGGTCATAACCAGTCTCCCTTCATCTGCAAATAACTCCACAGATGAGGCATCAACAAACAGGTGCAACTTCAAACCAGGACCTGCTGTATAAGGCGCTGTTGAAATTCCGGCAAACTCTTTAGAGAACTGTGAATTGGCTGCTGCTCTCCGGTCGATATAAAATTGCTTTCGAACCGTCGAATAGCCAATTATAAATCTTTCATTCAGGCCATTCTCAAGAATGATTCCCAAAGAGTCAACCCTGGAATCTGAAAGTTTAAAGTCAAATAACAATTCACTCTGCATCAGGGATATTTTACCTGTAGAAATCTCTTTTTCAGCGGTAAAATTTTGAGATTTAATGCTAACTGTATCAGATTCGCTGCGAAGCTTTGTTAATTCACTCACAGGTTTTGAGATAAGTGTATAGTTCCCATTTTCAGCTATTAATGATAACTCGCGCGGGATTGTTGCAGCATTGCGCCAGACTGTAGTCGGCACGACTCCTGCATATTCCCAGTTACTCATCCATCCAATGAAGATCCTTCTGCCATCGCTTCCCGGAATGTTTGACCAGGTGACACCGGCATAATTATCACGACCCCAATCTATCCATCTGATATTTGAATTGTCCGGTACAAATTTATGCCCGTTGAACTCACCGGTAAAATACTGGGTAGCGGAACCACCATTGGGTCCTCCTGGATTTATGCTGACAAGCATGACCCATTTTGTAATATCGGTACCTTCGACTTTAAGAGGAAATAAATCAGGACATTCCCAAACGCCACCATGAGCTCCGATTCCCACTCCGAACGCACTTTCAAGTGTCCACTCCTTCATGTTGGATGAAGAATAAATATGTACTCTGTCATTTACCGCCATAATTATTTCCCATTTTTTTGTACTGGCGCTCCAGAACATTTTTGGATCTCTGAAATCCCTGATTCCGGGATTCTTCAGAACCGGGTTTCCTGAATACTTGGTCCAGCTTCTTCCTTTATCAAGACTGAATGCTATGCCCTGATTCTGAAATACATTACTCCCACTCTTTTCTATTATGGGATTATGGTATGTAAAAATTGCAACCATAGGTGGTTTTTTATCAGAACCGAATCCTGTTGTATTTGCAAAGTCTACCACAGCACTGCCGGAAAAGATATATCCAAGAGAATCAGGATAAAGAGCAACAGGCAGATGCTTCCAATGGATCAGGTCAGTGCTTACAGCATGGCCCCAGTGCATTGGTCCCCATACCGAACTATCGGGATAGTACTGATAAAAAAAGTGATATTCACCTTCAAAGTACACCAGCCCGTTCGGATCATTCATCCAGTGAGCTTCAGGGGAAAAATGAAACTGAGGACGATATTGTTCATTATAATATCCGGAAGCTTTGCTTTCCGATCCGGATGTTTTAACATGACTTTTATTACACGAGCCCAGTAAAATACCAAAAGCCAGAATGCAAACTGGAAATTCTAAAGGTTGTATCATTTTAATTATTTTTTGTACTCATCGAGTACGGATAAGCTGCTTCTGTAGTATTCCTGGATTTATCCGGAATACTCTGCATTTTAAATTGTAGCCTCCCTCCTGCCTGTAATTCGGAATGCCGGATGTAATTTCTTTTAAGTTCTTTTTTATTTAATCTTATATCCCCTGCATAAATATTTTCCTTTGAGTTCCCGATTGCATCAATTAACAGTTTCTTCCCATTTTCAAAGTTAAGTGTTGCCTTACTGAATAATGGGGAGCCAATAACATACTCATCTGTTCCGGGTGTGACCGGATAGAAACCAAGAGCTGAAAACACGTACCAGGCTGAAGTCTGGCCTGTATCCTCATCCCCACAGTATCCATCAGGAGTGTAATTATAAAGTTTATCCAGCACTTCCCGAACGTGATACTGTGTTTTCCATGGCTGACCAGCATAATTATACAGGTAGATCATATGTTGAATCGGTTCATTACCATGGGCATAATTGCCCATATTGGCGATCTGCATCTCACGTATTTCATGAATCACTTCTCCGTAGTAAGAAGAGTCAAAGAGAGGTGGTACGCTAAAAACTGAATCAAGTTTAGCAATAAAATTCTCCTTTCCTCCCATTAAATTAATAAGTCCCTCAACATCCTGGAAAACACTCCATGTATAATGCCAGCTGTTTCCTTCGGTAAATGCATCGCCCCATTTATAAGGACTGAAAGGCGACTGGAAGGTACCATCTCTGTTACGGCCACGCATCAGTTTCCTTCCGTTATCGAATACATTTTTATAGTTCATTGCTCTTTTTGCATACAGATCAATTTCATCCTGTGGTTTGCCCAATTTCTTAGCAATCTGCCAGATACAAAAATCAGCATATGCATATTCGAGTGTACGGGCAGCGTTCTCGTTAATACCAACATTGTAAGGCACATAACCAAGTTTATTATAGTAATCCGCTCCCAGCCGCCCGACAGATGATACAGGTCCGGATCCCAGTGTATTCTTGACTACAGCCTGATAAAGTGTCTCAATATCATAGCCCCTGATTCCCTTAATATACGCATCAGCAATCAATGATGCTGAGTTGGACCCGATCATGCAGTCACGATGTCCGGGACTCGCCCACTCGGGGAGCCATCCGCTTTCTTTGTAGGCATTAACAAGTCCTTCCATAATTTTGCTTTCGACGTCAGGATACATTAGGGTAAAAAACGGGAAAACCGCTCTGAACGTATCCCAGAATCCGTTATCGGTGTACATGTATCCCGGAAGAACTTCTCCATTATAGGGGCTGTAATGTACAATCTCATTTTTTGCATTAATCTCGAAGAACTGGCGGGGAAATAAGATCATTCTGTAAAGGCAGGAATAGAATGTTCGTTGCTGATCAGGAGTGCCTCCTTCAACATCAATCCGTCCAAGCTGTTTATTCCAGGCTTCTTTCCCCTCTTCTTTTATTGTTTCAAAATCTTTTGTTCCGGTTTCACGTGTCAGGTTCAACAAGGCCTGTTCGGGGCTAATGAAAGAAGAAGCAACCCGGACATTAATTTTCTCCCCCTTTTTGGTTTTAAATCCGAGAACAGCTCCTGCATGATCACTTTCTTCCTCGAGTTCGGCAAGGTTCAATGTATCTCCGTGAAATGTAGATGCCGAGGTGAAATCATGGTCAAAGACCGCTACAAAGTAATTATGAAAATTCAGTGGTACTCCTCCATGATTGTTACGGCAATAACCGATTACCTTACGTTCTGAAGGAATAATTTTCACCATTGATCCTTTATTAAAACCATCTATAACGATAAATGAGGAATCATTTTCGGGAAAAGTAAAACAGAACATAGCTGCCCTCTCAGTGGGAGTCACTTCAGCAGTAACATCATAATCAGCCAGATATACACCATAATAGTAAGGTTTTGCTACTTCTGCCTTATGAGAAAACCATGAAGCTCTTTCATTTTCACCGATTCTAATCCTGCCGGTAACTGCCATCAACGAAAAGGCTGCATAATCATTGATCCAGGGACTTGGCTGATGCGTCTGCTTTATTCCCATAATTTTATTATCAGTATAAGCATAACTCCAGCCATTCCCCATCTTCCGGGTCTGGGGAGTCCAGAAATTCATTCCCCATGGTAATGCTATTGCAGGATATGTATTACCATTCGACAATTTATATTCAGATTCTGTCCCCATCAGCGGATTTACAAGGTCCGACGGATCTTTTTCAGGTCTCATGCCAAGTCGTTGAATTAAGACAACGATAAGTAAAACTCCTATAGCTATTAATCCTGTAATTAATCTCCTCTTTGGTGTCCCGGAAGCAAATTTTCCAAAACCCCGGTTTGAATGATCTTCAAAGCTCATATCAAAATTCATATTAATAATAATTATCGTCTACCAGTAAGTACCAGTTTTTCAATCTTCTCATACACCATTTCAGGTGTCAGCCAGTTCATGCATGCAAAATCCAGTCTTTTGCATTCGCCTTTGCCAAAAATCGTGCATGGACGACAAGTCAGCTCTTCGACCGGGATTCGGATTGAAAACTCATCTGGCTGGTTCCATCCTCCAAAACCACCTAACGGATCAGTGCCACCCCATATAGAAATGACTTTGGTCCCAACCAGGGCAGCCATATGCATATTGGAAGAGTCCATGGTAATCATCAGGTCGAGCTTGTTCATGAAGACCAGCTCATCACTGAGACTCAGTTTCCCGACAAGGCTTGTAGAACCGGCAATCCTGCATTGAAGGGCGAAAAGTTTTCCTGAATCTTCATTTCCTCCAAAAAACCAGAATCTGCATTTATGGTTTTTTGCAATTAGCTCGAGCAGTCGGACCATATTTTTTTCGGGCCACATTTTTAATTTATGCTTCGCATAGGGTGCCACCCCGATATTCAACCCATTGCGTGTTCCTGATAAGATATTGGTTTTTGAAATCAGTTCAGGTTCGGGGACGATCCATTTATCTTTTGCAGGAATTAAAGGAAAACCAGCCTTTGCAAAGACATCACAATATCTTTCCACGGAGTGTTTTAGCTGTACTTTTTTCTTCCCTGAAATCAGCAGTCTTTTTTCCTGTCTTCCTTTATCTATAACTGCAACAGGAACACCGGAAATTCTGAAGAGGAGCCGTAAAAGCTTAGACCTTAAAACATCATGCAGATCAATCACATAATTAATTTCAGACTGCCTCTTAATGTCTGCAAAAAGCCTGATCAATCCATAGATCCCTTTGTGTCTCTTCTTTAAATCAGGGAAAAAAAGATCAAGTCCGGTAATTGAAGAAAAAAATGGTCCGAATTCAGGTCGGGTAAGAAACAACAGTTGAACTTCGGGATATTGTTCCCTCATACCTCGTAACACAGGAGTTGTGAGCGCAACATCACCCATAGCTGAAGTTCTGATAACCAGGAGGCGCATTTCAATATTTTTCGTAGGATTTCTCTTCAATAAGTCCCGAAGAGGTTTTAATATTAATTTCTCTTTTCAATTCTGATCTCTTGTCGTTTATTATATATACGGCTCGGGCAGCTGAAATAAAATCATTGCCAAAATCCTTCTTTCTCTCAAGGTCGCGGATATGGTCTTCGACATCCCATAATTCACAATTCACATCATACAGAGACTCATATAAGGGATCTGATGTGTTAAGAATTGAAGATGATGCTTTAATAAGTTCATTGTATTCCTTTTGAAGATTTACCTGCTTAGCTTTATCTTTGATCCTTTTAAGCTTTATCTGGATAATGGTAAGCTTATCAATTATCTCACCATTTGATACTTCGATTTTCATTTTAAGATTTTTATAATTCAAAAGTAGCATCTTTTAAATCCATTAACCGCAAAGGTCGCAAAGATTTTACGCAAAGATCGCATAATACTCAGTACGGATCCACATCCACGGCAATCTTAAGAGCAGAAGCTCCTTTTTCCTTTTCGAGCCTGTTAATTGCCTCAACAATCAGTTGTTTGGCTTTTGCAGGAGGTTTTTCTCTTTCAATTTTTATGAGTATGGTTTTAATATACCACAATTGAACCTGTGAAATGACCGGTGATTCAGGGCCTAATACTCTTTTGCCAAAAATATCTTTTAGATCGCGTCCGAGAATATCCGAGTAATAATTTAATTGTGTCCGGTCTTTGTGCTTAATACTAATTTTAACCATCCGGCAGAAAGGCGGATAGTTGAAAGTCATTCTTTCCTCTGACTGCATTCTGAACATGCCTGCGTAATCATGACGGAGTACCAGTCTTATTATTTTATTTTCAGGGTCTGATGTCTGGATCACTACCTTACCCTGCTTCTGTCTTCTGCCTGCTCGTCCGCTAACCTGTTCCATGAGATGGAAACTTCTCTCATGCGCCCTGAAATCAGGATAGTTTAAAAGGTTGTCGGCATTCAATATTCCTACTACAGTAAGATTCTCAAAATCAAGACCTTTCGAGATCATCTGTGTCCCTATAAGAATATCTATCCGTCGCTCTTCAAAAGCCCTGATTAATTTATTAAAAGAGTTCTTATTCCTGGTAGTATCCTGATCCATCCTAGCAATTCTGGCTGCAGGAAAAACAATTTTTATCTCATCCTCAATTTTTTCTGTCCCGAATCCTCTTGTCACCATTCCGGTAGAATGACAATTGCCGCATTTTGATGGCATATTGGTCGTATATCCGCAGTAATGACACACCAGCTTACCGATTCCCTTGTGATATGTCAGGTTTACTGCACATTGGATGCAGACAGGTATCCATCCGCATTCAGAACATTCGATATAGGGAGAAAAGCCTCGCCTGTTTTGAAAAAGAATTATCTGCTCCTCTTTGCAGAGTGCATCATCCATTGCCCGGAGCAATTCAGGAGTAAAATGGGAAACCATCAGTTTTTTTCTATATGCTTCTCTTGTGTTGGCAAGAACGATCGAAGGCAGTTTAATGAGTCCGAATCTCTCTTTTAATTCCGTCAGTCCGTATTTCCCGTTTATCACATTATTATAACTTTCAACCGATGGTGACGCGGAGCCAAGGATAGTTTTTGCACCATGTATTGCGGCCAGTATTATTGCGGAATCACGTGCATGATATCTCGGTGCAGGGTCATGCTGTTTATATGATCCGTCATGCTCTTCATCCACGATAATCAATCCGAGGTCAGAGAAGGGGAGAAAAAGAGAAGATCTCACCCCGAGAATCAATCTGTAACTGTTTAAAGGATCATTTTCTGCAACTCTTTTCCATATTTCCACCTTCTCGGGATCGCTGAACCGGGAGTGATATACTCCTGTAACAGTTCCAAAATGTCTCTTAAGCCTGAGGATGATCTGAGTTGTAAGTGCTATTTCAGGGAGCATGTAAAGAACCTGTTTCCCCTTTTTCAGTTGTTCTTCTATAAGGTGAATATATATTTCAGTCTTCCCGCTGGAAGTCACGCCATGCAGCAAAACAATATCTTTTTCACGGAATTGGGATTTGATTGATTCAAATGCCAATGACTGTGCTTCACTTAGTTTCCTTATTGGCTCCTTATAATTACCAGTTGCATGAATTCTGGAAACCGGTTGAGATAATGAGCTAAATATCCCCTTATCTAAAAGAACCTCTAATGTACCTGCAGAAGAATGTGTTTCCGATAGAAGCATTGACTTACTTACAGTTAGAATTTCTGTTCCTGATGCATAACCTGTGAGCCTTATGTAAGATGAAAGGATTTCCTGTTGCCTGGGGGCTTTCTTAAGTTTATCGAGAAATGCATTTAACTCTTCTTCAGTAAATTTTCGGGAAAGCTTAATGAATGTTTCAAGTCGGGGTTTAAAATTATTGAGGCTTATTTCGTTTGGGATAGCAGCTTTCATCACCTCTCCTTCGCTGCAGAGATAATATTCCGATATCCATTGCCACAATTTAAGCTGTAATGCATTGATCAGAGGAGTGCTGCTGAGGACCCTGATTACTGGCCTTACGTTTTTAATATCGGGTGATTTATCGTGAACACTGCAGACAATTCCTGAATATAACTTTCTTCCTCCAAACTGAACACTGACCATTACTCCGGGCCTGACTTCATCTTCAATAACTTCAGGTATCCTGTAGGTGAATCTTCCCCTGACAGCCAGAGGCAAAATAATATCGGCGAAGCGGTAAATTGTCATCTGTTAAAGCAGAATGCAAAGTAAGAATAAATGGAAGAATTCAGTTCGATTTGACAAAACTCGACATGACTGTCAACAGATGTTCCCTTCTGATTGGTTTAATTAGGCAGGCATCGCATCCGGCTTCGAGAATAATATCTTTATCATCTTCAAAGATAAAAGCAGTTTGTGCAATAATCGGGATGTCTTTCCGGATTTTTCTGATCTCCTTGGTTGCTTCAATTCCATTCATCTCCGGCATCTGCATATCCAGGAGAACAACATCAATGTCAGGGGTAGATTTGATTATTTCAATAGCTTCGATACCCGATCTGGCAGTGATAATTGTTACTCCTGTATCTGTAAGTATCCGGTTCAGGTAGGTCAGTACATCCTTATTATCGTCGACAAGAAGGCATTTCCTTGAACTCCAGTCGATCGGCTTCATAATTTGCTCATTGCTCACTGAGGTCATTTTAGTCTTGGTGCTGCCAGCAGGCCTGTAAGGAATTGAAAAACTGAATTCAGAACCCACTCCTTTTTCAGATTGAACAAATATCTTACCTCCCATTCTTTCTATTACCTCTTTAGCTAGGGTAAGACCTATCCCAAGTCCTTCAAATGGACGATGATGACCGTCAAATTCCTGTCTGAATTCTTCAAAAATACGCCCCAGGTTTTCTTTGTTTATCCCAATACCTGTATCTCTGATTTTGAAAAGGATATTCTGATTCTCTAACAAGTATGAGAATTCAACTGATCCGTCAAGAGTAAATTTCACTGCATTATCCATGAGATGATTTAATACTCTTTTAAGCCATACTCTGTCGGTGAATATAAGATCTCCAACATCTTCAAAATGATTTTTGACATTGAGGATAATTGGCTTTTCATTTCGTTTGATAATCTGGCGGGCTTCTTCAATTATCTCATTGACAATTGCCGAGAGTGAAGCCTCTTCATAGGTGATTTCAATCTGGGAGCTTTCCAGCCTTGACAGGTCAATAATATCACCAATTATCTGAAGCAGTTTTTCGCTGTTGTAATTAATATGTTCAATATATTCCTCTTTAACCTCGTTGGATAAATTATTTGTAAGAAGAAGATTTGAAAACCCGACGACACTATTCAGAGGAGTACGGATCTCATGTGAAATATTTGCAAGGAAATTAGATTTTAACCTGTTGCTAGCTTCAGCCCCTATATTAGCTTTAATAAGATCCTCATGAACCTGTTTCAATCTGGTGATATCGCGAGAAATTGTAAGCGCTCCAAGAACCTCTCCGGAATCGTTCCTGACAATAACAGATCTGCTTGACAGGTTAATATAATGACCTGCTTTGTGCCTGAGCCTTAACTCAGTTTCAAAGAAACCATTATTGACCAGTGATTGCTCTCTTCTTAGCTGGTAATCCTTATCTTCCGGATGGATAAGATCATGTGGATTTAAAGCATTATAAGAATCCCTGTCATAGCCAATAAGTGAATAAAAAGCAGAGTTAGTGTATCTTAAATTCCAGTCCCTGTCGTAAAAAGAGATACCGTCATTAGCAGACTGGACCAGCATTTCATAGAATTTATCAGACTCAAAATGTTTTT
>JBEKDR010000082.1:0-18393 GCA_050014255.1 Bacteroidales bacterium
TGCAGTGATGGTCCGCCACAGACAGTCACGGTAACGGTAGAGCCTACGCCACAGGCAACGATAGTAACGACAACGCCGGTAATATGCAACGGTGGCAATGTCAATGTAACCATCAACAGTCCGACGGTAACGACGATACCGGCCAATCTGAGTTATGTAGTTACAGTAACAAGTACGGACCCTGCTCATTTAGGAGGCACTGCCTCAGTAGGTTTCACGAAGCTTAAGGCGGACTTACCGTTCACCATTACGGGGACACTGACCAACAGCAGTGATAATCCAATAGTAGTAACATATACTGTCACACCAAAGCTAAATGGATGTAGTGACGGACCACCGCAATCAGTTACGGTAACAGTAGAGCCGACACCACAGGTAACAATAGTTACAACAACCCCGATAATATGCAATGGCAGTAATGTCAATGTTACAATCAATAGTCCTACGGTAACTACAACATCTGCCAATCTGAGCTATGTAGTTACAGTAACAAGTACGGACCCTGCTCATTTAGAAGGCACTGCCTCGTCAGGTTTCACAAAGCTTAAGGCGGACTTACCGTTCACTATTACGGGGACACTGACAAACAGCAGTGATAACCCAATAGTAGTAACGTATACTGTCACGCCCAAGCTAAATGGATGTAGTGACGGGCCGCCACATTTTATTACTGTTACGGTCAACCCGACACCACAGGTATTCCCCAGTACTACGGGATATACGATCTGTAATAATGGTACAACAAGTATTATACTTACCAGCCCAAGTACTTTTACCAGTGGAGTCATTACCTTCAATTATACTGTAATAGCTACAGGAGGAGTAACAGGATTTACCACACCTGTGAATGGATTACCGAATAATTGGGTCATATCTGATATACTTCATAACCCAACTGATACTTCACAGACAGTAACTTACACGATAATTCCGATAAGCCCGACAGGTTGCGTTGCAGGACCGAGTAAAACAGTGATTATCACAGTTGACCCGACACTACAGGTAGTTCCAAGCACATTGTCCCAAACGATTTGTAATGATGGTATTACAAATGTCACATTGTACAGTCCTACTATTTTTTCCAGCGGGGTGATTACCTTCAATTATACTGTAGTAGCCACTGGAGGAGTTACAGGCTTTACCACACCTGTTGCAGGCTTGCCGAATAATTCAGTTATATCGGATGTATTACATAATCCTACCGATACTTACCAGACCGTTACTTATAGGATAACACCTATAAGTCCAAGGTGCTCAACAAGTGATCCGGATAAGATAGTAGTTATAACGGTAAATCCGACACCCAGGATTTACCCTATCCCTTCCAATACTATTCAATGTGATAGCTTAACTACTAATATACAACTGCAAAGCCCCAGCCTTTTTACCAGCGGTCTTATAACATTTAAATATACAGTGACAACTACCGGGTTGGTGACGGGGTACAGCACGCCGGTAAGTGGATTGAAAAATAACCAAATCGTTGGAGACAAGCTGATTAATAATACTGATCATTTCCAGACCGTTACATACACGGTAGTGCCTGTTAGTCCCACGGGTTGTCTTGATGGCCCTGCTAAGGACATTACTGTAACGGTTAATCCGACACCACGTGTTGTTCCTAATAATAATTTCCCCGGTATTTGTTATGTCGGGACACCTCAGGCTCCGGTAAATACTCAAATAGTTCTCACCTCTCCTTCAGTTATGACATCGGGTTCAATAAGGTTTGATTATACAGTAGGTGTCACAGGAGGACCGGGAGTTGTGGTTGGAAATACTGCTCCGGCGGTTGACCTTCCACTTTCTTACACAATCAATTTCACTTATCAAAATAATTCTGATACAATACAGTCTGTATATTATACTATTACACCCAAAGTTGATAATGCTATTTGCGTACCAGGTAAAAAGGCTATAAGTGAAGTAAAAATACATGCACGGCCTCTTCAGAGTATCGTTGTTACTAAGCCTCTTACATGTTCGGGAGGAGCAGGACTTGCAGCATTAAGGGCAGTGATTTCCAAAGGCGCCAATCCCTATCAGGTTGTCTGGGATGGACCTGTGGGATATCACAAAGTTGATTCACTGGCCATTGCAAATTTGTCAAGCGGGAAATATGTTATTAAAGTTACTGATAATCTTGGATGTAACCGAAAGGATTCTATAAGCATTGTTCCAGTAACGGCCAGGGCTTATATCTCGGCTGATGTGATTCTTCCGGGTAATTACAATATCAGCTGTATTGGTTCTACAGATGGAAGAATTCTCGTATCTGTAACCGGGGGAATTACTCCTCCATATAATTATTGGGTTGTAAAAAATGATGTTGATACTCTTTATAGTGGCTTATTTACAAATAATCTGATTCTTTCAGACCCAACAACTTACAGGTATTACAATAATCTGGGAGCAGGAAGCTATACACTCGTAATTCAGGATGTAAATGGTTGCATAAATCTCAATAGGATAGTTTTCAGAGTACCTCCTATTATGGTTTCCGTATTTACCAAATCGCAATATGCAGGCGGTTATAATATTTCATGTAAAGGGTACAATGACGGATATGCTTCTGTTCAGACATCAGGCGGACGTGGAGGGTACACTTACAGATGGTATACATACAATGGAAATATACCAGGTCCCATTAATACAAACCGTATTGATAATCTGATTGCCGGAACTTATTTCCTGGAGACAAAAGATGTTTTAAGCTGCGTGAAGATTGATAGTACTGTAGTTACTGAGCCAGATGGGATGCAATTATCAGGTTATCAATTGTCTAAATCTGCCGATGGCAATTTCAATATTTCATGTAATGGAGGCAATGATGGCTCTATCGCAATGACTATTTCAGGTGGATCAGGCAGTTATATCTATTCCTGGATTGGGCCTTCAGGATTCACGGCATCTACAAATGATCTCACAGGTTTAAAAGCAGGGATGTACACCTGTTCAGTCAAGGACCAGAATGGCTGTGTTCTGACTCCTTCGCCCTCATTTACTCTTACAGAACCAACTGTCCTTGTCTTAGGTCCTCCCGTAACATCAATTTCAACGGATGGAGCCTATAATATCAATTGTTACGGGGCTAATTCAGGATGGATCAACATCACAGTATCAGGCGGAAGCGTCGGAGCATATAAATACAATTGGAGCACTTCAGATGGATCAGGAATAATAAATGGACAGAAGGATCAGCCTTCTCTTACTGCCGGAACATATCATCTAGTCGTAACGGACTCTAATATATGCGTTATCACAAAAGATATAACCCTTATTCAGCCTCCTGCCTTAGTTACAGAACTTTTCGCCACAAATATTACATGCGAGTCTCCTGGCTTTAATAATGGTTCGATTAATCTTACAGTCACAGGGGGCGTTCCTCCATATTCTTTCTTATGGTCGAACGGCGCAATGACAAAGAATCTGGCAGCACTGACGGCGGGAAATTATACAGTAACCATTACAGATTTTAACGGGTGTATCAAAAAAGACTCAGCAAAAGTTGATCTGCCACCTGCTCTGGAGTATACAAAGAATCTGTCAGATTATAACGGTTTTAACATAAGCTGTAATGGTCTGACTAATGGATTCATCCATGTGGATCCGACAACCGGATCACCTCCTTTTGTTTACACCTGGACAGGACCTAATGGATTCACTGCTACATCAAAAAACATTTTAGACCTTGCGGCGGGTCAGTATCAGTTATTGATCGTCGACAGTAATGAGTGCAAAGCTTCGGAAATCTTTGATCTTACTGAACCCGGGAAACTTGGATTTACATCCACCTTATCGTCAAGCATTGCGGGCGGGTTTAATATTAATTGTGCAGGAGAAAGTACAGGTTCTATTGATATTGAACCGGCAAATCAGGTAAAAACGGTCGATTATCTCTGGGCAGATGGTATCTTTGGCAAAACCAGAACCAATCTTCCGGCAGGCAATTATAGTTTAATCATTACAGATGCAAATAATTGCCATGCCAGTTCGACAATTACTATTACAGAGCCTGATTCTATGAAACTCGTCTTCAATATATTGCCGCCGTTCTGTCCTGACAAACCTGATGGCAGTATCGGCACAAATGTCACCGGTGGTGTCAAGGGAGCGGGTTATTCGTATAAATGGTCAGATAACTCAACAAACAGTAACCTTATAAATATTCCGGAAGGATATTATAAAGTTACCGTAACAGATATGGACGGATGTTCCGTAAAAGACTCTGTAAATGTCAAGCCGATAAACGAAACTTGTCTCATAATTCCAAATGCAATATCACCGAACGGAGACCTGATTAATGATGTCTGGAATATTGGCATGAAAGAGTTGTATCCGAAAATGGAAGTAATAATATTTAACAGGTGGGGTGAAACCCTCTGGAGATCAGAAAGAGGATATCCGAGACCATGGGATGGAACAAGCAATGGATCTTCTCTTCCAATTGACTCGTATCACTATATAATTGATTTGCATAACGGATCCAGACCACTTGTTGGTAATGTTACTATTGTAAGGTAGATTATAATACTTTAAAGCTTTTTGTGAGAAGATTTGTTTTCATATTAATATTGCTTCTGACTGGCAGTCTGACCTTTGGACAACAGCTACCATTATTCAGTCAGTACCTTTATAATAAGTTCCTGCTTAACCCTGCAGTAGCAGGAAGCGATGGTTATACAAGTTTCAGTCTGACTGCCAGAGAACAATGGGTTGGTTATTCCGGCGCACCACGAACCTTTTCTTTCAGCTGGCAGACAAGAATGCTCAAAAAAAGCTTCATACTGAAGCAAACCAGAGTAAAACGGCAGGTTTACAGGCCTAAATCTGATGGAAGAGTTGGTTTTGGGGGCTATGTTTTCAGCGACAGGAATGGATTGATTCAAAGAACCGGGTTCCAGGTTGCTTATGCCTATCATATGTGGATACAAAAGAGTACACAACTTTCTTTTGGGCTTGCCTTTACAGGCTATTATTATAAGATTGATGAAACGCAAATAAATTTTGAAGATCCTAATGAGCCATGGCTCAACAATAATCTCCGTCGTGGAATTTTTGTCCCTGATTTGACTTTTGGCGTCTACCTGCTTAATGCGAAATATAGCTTTGGTTTTTCTGCGGATCAGTTAACTGAAGCTGCAGCAAAAATCGGAGGTTCTGCTTACAAAAATTTCACAATGAGCAGACAGTATTATCTTTTCGGATCATATGATTTTAGCTGGTGGAGCAATACAATTATCCAACCTGGGTTTCTTTTAAAAATGTCTGAACAACTAAAACCCCAGGCTGATATAGGTGTAACATATATTTACAATCAGGGTTTTTGGGTGGGGTTGGCCTATCGTACCAGCGGGGCTTTAATAGCAAACGTTGGTGTAAAATATCAGAATATGTTTTTTGGATATGCATATGATTACACGCTTCAGGAAATTCAGAGTATTACCTATGGGACTCACGAAATAACGATTGCCCTCAAGTTCGGAGATAATTCCAGAAGATATCGCTGGCTTGACCGGTATTAATCGGAAGATTTTCGAAGGATGTAGATAACCGAACTGCTTCTCCCTTTTTTGAAAACAGACATAGTTGCAAAAACAGTTGCATTTGCGATTCCTTTCAGAAAGGGCAATGACGAACCTTTATATTTTTCGCTAAGCTGGGAAATATAAAAGACATCAAGAGGAAGAATTCTGAGATCTTCAAATATGAACCCTGGTTTTTCCGAAAAAAGTCTGAAAGTGACCGGATTAAAATGCCATAAATGCCGGGGGACATCCCACGCCGCCCAATATTTCTTATAATGTTCTGCATCGTATGAGCTGCAGTTGGGTAATGCAATAACACAAACACCACCTGGTTTTAATAAACGATAGATTTCTGAAATATAGTTAAATGGATCATGGAAATGTTCAAGTACATGCCAGAGTGTGATACAATCAAACCCGTAATTTTCAAATGATGAGATCTTATCAGGAGTGGCAATTTCCAACCCAAAATGTGATATGGAGAAATTACGGGACTTCTCATTTATCTCTATTCCTTTTGCAAGCCATCCTGCCTTTTTCATTGTGTCTGCAAAGTAGCCTGTGCCACTACCGATATCTAGTAGAGTTCCTTTATTCAGACCGGTAATCTTTCTTATGAGCTCTTTCTTTTTATGCAGCATTTTACTCCTGGCAATGCGATAAAGTTTATTGGAAAAACCTTCAGAAGTATCGCTGTGGGAGATATAATTATTTGATTCATAAAATTGAGCCATCTCATTCTCTTCAGGGTAATCCTGGGTGAACAAAAAATCACAGGCTGAACATTTAAATATCGCGAAATCATTGTGACTGATAAAAAAATCATTGCATTTGAATTGCAAAGCTATTTTTTCAGATGAACAAAGAGGGCATACATTGTGATGCACCATATTATTAGTCCTTAGATTTCCTTATAAATTTAGAAATGAAATAACCACCTAATAAAAGGATAAGTAAAAGTGAACTTGCAAGTGAAATTTTATTCCCGACATAGTAAGAAACAGGTTTAAAGATAAATTTTATTTCATGATCTCCTGCCGGAACAACCATACCTCTGAGTACCCAATCCGTTCTGAAATACAGACTCTCTTTCCCGTCAATATAACATTTCCATCCTGCAGGGTAATATATTTCCGAAAAAACCGTAAGTTTTTCTTCCCGGGCAGAATATTTGTAATGTAATTCATCAGGCTGATACGAAATAAGCTCAATCTTTTCTTTTTCCTGTACAGGGAAGGATGATTTTGTAATCTGATTTTTAAAAGTATTTCCGATTATCGCCTCCTTTGAAGGATTAAAAGTATTCATTAATGAAATCTCTTTATTTGCATTCTCAACTATTATAGGTTTCTCTACAAACCAGGCATTCCCAAGCGCGTTAGGATTAATTAACGGAGGAGCCCCTGCATTAAAAATTATATATTTGGTATTGAGCATATTAAGGGCAGGAATAGGTATATTATTAAATATCGTTTGAAGTTCCTCGATTGATTGGGCTTTTTTTGCTGCCTCACTAAAGGCTCCTAGTCCCGGATATATACAGGAGTCAATAAGCTCTTGGTACCTCTCCATTTTAGCTCCATGGTAACCTCCTATGGATTTATGAAAATATGAAGTTGGGGAATTATCATTAAATGGCGAAGCGGCGAGATTGAGAACTCTGTTTTGGGAAGGATCTCTGAGGATGTATAGATCAGCAACAGTTGGAGTGAATGACTTTTGAATCGTTGATGGTCTTTCAAACCGGTCAGCATCCAGATATCTTTTATCTACAGTCCAAAGATCCAAAACAACCAGTAAAGCAATAATAAGTATAGCATACTCTTTCCTGAGTTTCTCAAAAATAAAGCCAAGGATAACACCCGAAGAAAGCAAAATAAATACCAGGGATCTGAATGCATCACCTCTGAGCAGATTTTTTCTGTCTGATATCAGGGCAGTTTTTAACCATCCGGGAAGTTCAATTTCATTTTGTCCAAGAAAAGAACCTGCAATACCAGGTAGTATGATAGTAAGTAAGATAAACCCTCCGGTTATGCCTAATGCAATTTTTAATCCCCTTATTATCTCTTTTTTTGTGATGGTGCCATCAAAAACATTTCTGAGAGCAAGAAATCCCAGCAACGGTATACATAACTCTGCAATAACAAGAGTCATTGTCACTGCCCTGAACTTATTATATCCGGGGAAATAGTTAATGAAAAGGTTTGTAAACGGCATGAAGTTTTTCCCCCAGGCCAGCATTATTGACAATAATGTTGCAGAAAGAAGCCACCATTTTTCAGGGCCTTTTATAATTATCAATCCAAGAACAAAGAGGAAAAGAACAATTGCGCCTACATAATGAGGCCCATCAGTACCGGGTTGAGTTCCCCAGTATTTCTGAAACTGGCTGAAAGCAGCCTGATTGTTATTCTGACTTAATGCTTTATAGGTTTCTGAATTGCGGTCAAACAGATGACTTGATCCTCCTTTGTAATTAGGTATCAGGAGGTTAAATGTCTCATCAACTCCGTAACTCCAGGTCGTGATATAGTCTTTATTTAATCCTGAGGTGGCATTCATATTTTCACCGGTCAGATCTGATTTTCCCCTGATTGAATATTTTCCGTATTCGTATGTTGTGTAAAGGCTTGCAAAGTTTATTCCTATTGCAATAATAAACGGGATAATCAGCAAAGCCGATGTTGATAGAAATTTAATTATTGATTTGTTTTTCCAGGAATATACGAATTCAACAATTCCAAATATCAGAAGGCAGATAAGAGCATAATATGTTATCTGCGGATGATTTGCCTGGATCTCTAGTGCAAGAATAAAAGCAGTAAATAATGCTCCTTTCAGTGCATCGTGACGGTATGAGTAATAAATTCCTCCTATCAGTGGAGCCATATATGCCAGAGCTATTGCCTGGGTATTGTGGCCGGCCCCAAGAATCTGAAAGAAAAACGATGAAAGTCCGTAGGCCATGGCTCCGGCTATCGCCAGCCAGGGATCAACCCCAAAAATCAATAACAGGATATAAAATCCCAACATGGAAATAAACAATACTGAAACCGGCATTTTAAATATCCTGAGAAATGCATCAGCATATTTAATCAGGTTCCCCGAATACCTGGTGGAAATAAGATATGCAGGCATACCGCTGAAAATTGAATTTGTCCACAATGGCTCCCGTCCGTTCTTTTCACGAAAATCCTGGATCTCTTTGGAGTTGATTTTAGAGACAGTTGAATCATTGGCTTTCAGCACTTTGCCTTCCAGAACAGGATAGAAATAAATGAAAGAAACCACAGTGAAGATTAAAACTGCAATCAAGTGTGGCAGAACGGGTTTGATTTTATCTTTTATTTGCATTGCATTATTTATAAGGTTTCTGACCTGTAGAAAAACAAAATTATGTATTTAATTTCTTATAACTCATCTGTTATTCCTTTTAAAGAATTCAGATTGCTTTTTAGGTTTTTAATTTTTGACCATTTGTTTATAAATCCCCTGATAGACTGTAATTCGACAGGCTCGTAAAAGTTGAAGAGATACAGGATAAACGGGAAACTGACTAAACATAAGGTTTTAATAATCATTCTTGGAAGAAGATCCAGACCATTTAGCAGTAAACCTGAAAAGGACAAAACGGCCCCGGTTATCACCATCAGGGTTAATTTCCCGATCTCATAAGGTACGTAGAACACTTTCTGAGAATAATAGTAGCATGCATACCAATATATAAACTGAGACAGAAGTGTGGCAACTGCAGCTCCGGTAATATCCCAGACCGGGATTAACAGAAAATTAAGTACAAGACTTAATACTGTTGAGAAAACTACAATAATTCCGATTATCCTTGTTTTTTTTGCGATGTGTAACCCGTATACGGTAACCTCCTTCATATTAGCAAAGAATATTGACATTGATAACACAGGGATTATTACAACAGCATCCCAGTAAGCTCTTGACGTGGCAATAACTTTTACTATTTCAAACGAGAAGAGCGAAATTCCAACTATCCCAATCATGAGTGCATACGATGAATAGAGAAGTACTTTTGAATAGAATCTTTTATTATCAGGCGAATCCATCCGCTTTATCATCATCGGTCCAAGCGCCAGTTTCATAGAATCGGCAAGAACCAGTTTTAAAACACTGGAGATCTTAAATGCAAGGTTATACAGGGCTACTGATTTAAGAACTGTAAGTGAAGTAAGTGAAAACCTGTCTATTACAGTGAAGAGAGCAGCTGAAATATTTGCCAGCAGCAAAGGAAAACCATAGGCGTTCATTGACTTAAATATAATCTTGTCAAAAAACACCCTGGAATTTTTAAGTGTATAACCAAGCAATAACAAAACAACAATCCCATTGCCAATAGCCTGTGCAAGATAGATGCCTTCAAGCCCCATCTTTTTTGAAAGTATAAAATAGAGCGTAAGAGAAAGAACTGAAACCAGTTTGAACAGGTTCGTAACGGAATAGAGGACTGATCTTGACTGGAGCCGCATCAGGGTATTGATGACATTATTTACAGACTGGATAGCCGATGCAAGAATAACCAGTGTAATTACCCTGGCCCAGTCAGGTTTTGAGAATAACACCATTGATAAGCTGCGGGAAACAGGGATCAGCGTCAGGCAAAATATCAGAGAGACAATCACCTGAGTTGAAAACGACATAAAAAAAATGCCTTTCTGATTATCTTTATATTCTTTATCCCAGAACCATCTCGTGAGGCTTTGAGGCAGACCTGATGCAAGCATGGATGTTAAAACCAGGGCTGAAATCTCGAGGATCCCGAGCACCCCGAACTGATCAGTTGAAAAAAACTTCGGATCAGTATACAGAGGTATCAGGATTAAACCAACGATCTTAACTGCAACATTACCCAATCCATAGATGACCGTGTCTTTGAATGATGTTTTAATTGATTTTAGCATGATAAAATTTCACTGCCATATATTAAAATAGCTGGATCAAAAAAAATTATTTTGATAATGCTAAGATAGTATTTCAAATTTTATTGGATATGGATTAATTAATTACTTGTCAGCTATCAGAGTCAACCCTTTAAGAAAAAGATGTTTGAAAGGAGTATGGATCAGAACTGACTTTAAGACCGAATCTCTTATGCTAAGATCTATATATTTAACTCTGACTTTGCTAAAACCAGCATTTTTAGCACTCTTTGTCAGACTAAAGTAGTTTTGTTCGTTCAGATGATACTGTCTGTAGTGATCTGAAATCGTATCCGGTTCCTTTTTTGGCAATGGTTTTCCTTTAACGATGCTAAACACTCTGATAAGTCTATATCCAAATTTTCTCCTGATCGTATTAGGGAACGTATATACAATTAGTCGCCCATTGGTGTTTAATAAGTTGTAACATTTTTTAAAGAAAGCTTTACCTTCTTCAACTGAAATATGCTCAATAAAATCGATAGATACAATACGGTCATACTTGATTTCTTCATCTATTTTTTCAAAAGAGCTTATCTGGAATTTACATCCGGCATTTAATTCGCTAGCTTTTGCTTCGGCAAGTTTTATTGCCTCATCAGAAAAGTCGACACCTGTCGCTTCCCCTCCGTTTAAAGCATGGTAGATTACCAGTTCACCTCTTCCGCAACCTATATCGAGCAACCTGGCAGACTTATTTAAATTCAGGTAACTGATAACCATCTGAAACTTATCTATCAACTGCTCAAACTTCCCTCCAAAGCTTTTAAACTCATTATGGCCGGTGGCATTTTCCATGAAATAGCTTTCTGTATACAGATGCCTGACATCTTTTGAGACGGTGACTTTTTTACTCATTTGATTTTTTTGTTAAAATTTCCTCGTAAAGGTCAGTCAGCCGCTCAGTAAAAACCTCCTGTCCAAAATTTTCTTTTGCGTAATTTCTTATGGCTTCTTTGTTATATAATCCAGGATTTTCCGACATACCTGTTATAGCACTTTTCAGTTCTTCAATATTTTCTTTTTGAATCAACATACCGGTTGATGGAGTCACAATCTCCTGAGGACCCCCGCATTTCGTTGAAATAACCGGAATTCCGCAGGCCATAGCCTCAATCAGAACTATTCCAAATGTTTCATACCGGCTTGGTAGAACAAAGAGATCCAGTTTTGAATAAAAACCTGAAATTTCATTCCGTTCTATCTCTCCATAAAACCTGCACTTTGTCTCAATACCAAATTCTTTAGCCATTTTTTTATAACTGTCAAGTAAAATCCCGTTTCCCCCGATGTGCAAAAAGAAATCTTTCCTTTCAAGCAGAGATGCTGATTTTAATAACAGATCCAACCCTTTATTGCTATTGTTAAATCCTCCGAGAAAGCCAATATTTAAAATTGTATCCGTTTTCGTTTTTACGAGCTCGAATTTATTAACATCTACAATGTTATGAATAACTGTTACGGGACGATGACTAAGAGAAATAATTTCTTCTCTCAGTGCACTGCTTACGGAAATAATACACGTTGCTTTTCTGAGAGTGTACTTGACACATTGTTTATGAAACCAGCTTCTGAAATATGATTTTATCCTCGAATGTTCCGTAAGAATATTAGGTATCATTCTTTTCTCCTGTATTATAGTACCAAGAAATCCGCCAGGATAAGATAAATGGCTGTGAATAATGTCGACTTTTTTTTGATTCAGGATTTCATTTTTAATGAACCGATAAGTATTTGATAAATACTTTATTTGGGTAATGACAGGAAAAGACTTGTTGATTGTAACCTCATATTCGGTTACATTTCTATTCTGCTTTTTCAAAAATGAGTAGTGAGAGAATGGAGCAAAATGTGAATAATCAACTTTAAAATAGGCAACAATAATATCATGCTTTATACTTAAGGCTTTAACCTGTTCCTTTACAAAAATACCACGCCATTTATGTTTAGAATCAGGATAAGAATGTGTGAGCACCAGTATGTTCATCGTAATTTCTTATACATAAGTATCAAATTCTCTTTAACAATTTCAGTGTTATATTCTCTTATTATTGCATTCCTTCCGTTTTCTCCCAATTCCTTTCTTAAGAGCTTGTCATTAAGAAGTTTGATTATTGCATCATGAAATTCTGTATTATTTTCGAAAATTAGTCCGCAATTATGTTTTTCAATAAGATCTTGCTGCGGTTTACAATTCGAAGCGACTATAGGTTTCCCTCCAAGCATGTAATCGTATATTTTATTTGCGACTCCCGATTCATGCTGGGGATTTTTATGGAAAGGGGCAATGCAAATATCACATATTCCAAGATAATCCGGGAATTCTTTTGATTCTATCCAGGGGATATAATGTATACGCCCTTTCAACAGATCCGATCCTGTGAGTTGTGAAAACAGAGGTTTGTCTTTTTTATCAACGGGTCCGATCAGAAGAAAATTTACAGGATAGTCCTCTTTTACCAGATGAATAAAAACATTAAGTGAATCAAAAATGCCTCTTCTTTCAGCAATAACACCATAATAAAAAATTATGGGATATTCCTGTTTAAAAGGATTCGCTACAACATCTTTATCAGTATATTCCGGTTTTGAAAGATCAGGAACATTAGGTAAAACAACAAAGGTTTCTCCTGCCAATTCAGGATAACGCTCCAACAATGTATCCCTGAAATCATTACTTAGAACAATTATCCTATCGGCATAACTCAAATATCCAGGTTCTTTTTTCTTCCATTCCTCAGGCCGGGAAATAAGTCTCCTGAAAAATCCTTTTGTCCAATTGTAGGTAGTAACTGTATAGGGATAGTTCTCATGGAGATCGAGTATCATTGGAACTTTCAGGCTTGTCTTTTTTATTCCGTTATATGCAGCACGAGCCATATAAAGATCGTGTACATGCAGGGATTCAAGGTGGTTATAAATAATGAATTTTTTAATCTTCGATGACCAGAGCCATTCATAAACAGGAATTGTGTTAAGCAAAAAAAACAAAATGTCTTTGAGTTTTCTGGATATGTTTATTCTTGTGATATTTATCTTGCTGACCGGTTCTGTGTACGTTTTGAAAAACCCAAAACATAATACGAAAATTTCAAATCCCTGTTCTTTAAGAATTCCTATTTCCCTTAAAACACGGATGTCGTTATTCAACTCATTATCTACAACAATTCCAATCTTCATAATTCACTTTTCGTAAAGCAACCTGATAGGGAAATAGCATGTTAAAGGTAAAAATATAAAAGCTTGAAGGGTGTATTTTTCTATTAATTATCGCCTGAAAGCAATGGAAGGATCTTCTTTGTCAGTTCCCTTCTGCTGAACACTTTCCCGGACATTTTTTCTTCAAACGAAATATCAGTGGTCAATTTCGATAAATATTCACAGATCCCTTTTGAATCCGAGTAAGAAAATGTCATTCCATGCCCGACACTTCTCATAATTCCGGCAGCATCGCCATCATCCGGACCAAGGCAGATTATCGGTTTACCAGAAGCTATGTATTCAAAAAGTTTCCCGGTAATTATGCTTTTATTACTCTGATGATCGGGGATGATCAGCAACATGACAGAAGTCTTAAGCATGAATTCTATGGCTGAAGAATGGTCAACATAGGGGATGAACTCCAAAGTTGAATCTCCGGTTTTTGACCTAATTATATCTTTCTGATTTTGAGATGCTGTACCAATAAACCTTAATATAAATTCATTTCCTTTTTCTTTAAAGGTTTGAAGAGCCTTCAGGAACCCGTCAACCGGGTAAATATCTGAAAGAGTGCCGACATAAGTAATAGTAAATACAGGAGGGATAGTTGCCGTTATTCCTGAAAAATCATCTTCATCATAACCGTTTGTTATGACCTCTGTTTTGTTTTCTATCCCTTTTACTTTTAATGAAAACAGGTTTTTCAGTGAAGCTCCGACAGTTATTATTTTATCAGCTTTTTTCAGGACGTTTTTCTCAAACCTCACATCGATCCATTTTGAGATAAAAGTAGGATAGAACTGCTTATAATAATAAATGTCAGTCCATGGATCACGAAGATCTGCAATCCACTTTATTGTCGGATATTTCTTTTTGATCTTTAATCCGATAAGTTGTGTCGAATGAGGCGGACTTGTTGTAATAATATGTTTTATCCCTTCATTTTCAATTAATTCGCATGCTTTTTTAAAGGCATATTTGTTCCACCCTTTTCTTGGATCAGGCAGGAAAAAATTACCTCTTATGAAACGCAGGATCTTTCCTTTAAGTGTATTATCTACACTGTTTGCAAAGCCTGCCGACGGGATCTTTGATTTATCCTTCTTATAAATACCAAAATAATTTATTGCAGGAGTCAGATGAACTTTTACTGCCGACGGCAAGTCCTCTTTAAGTGAGAAATCCATAACCGGGTATGCAGCACACTCAGGATCTACGGTTAGTACAATTGGGTCCCATCCAAGTTCCGGCAGGTATTTAGAAAATTTGAGCCAGCGTTGTACTCCGGCTCCACCGCTTGGAGGCCAGTAGTAAGTGACAATAAGAACCTTATTCATTTTAAAGCTTTTTTAATAAGCTTTGTATAGATACTTTTTCTTTGATTATTTCTACTAGTTGCTCAATCTGAACTCTCTCCTGTTGCATGCTGTCCCGATACCTGATCGTAACACTATTGTCGTCAAGAGTCTGGTGATCAACAGTTATACAATAGGGTGTCCCGATTGCATCCTGGCGCCTGTACCTTCTTCCGATCGAGTCTTTATCGTCATACTGACAGTTAAAATCAAATTTGAGATCATGTACAATTTTCTCAGCAATATCAGGGAGTCCGTCTTTTTTTACAAGAGGCATCACTGCAAGTTTCACAGGAGCAAGAAATGAGGGTAACCTCAGAACTACACGCGTATCAGAACTGCCATCTTCTTTTTTTAATTCCTCCTCCTGATAGGCAGCAGAAATCACTTGCAAAAACATTCTGTCGACACCGATTGATGTTTCTATAACATAAGGGATATAGGATTCACCTTTTTCCGGATCGAAATACTGCATCTTTTTACCACTGAATTCCTGGTGTTGTTTCAGGTCATAGTCAGTTCTTGAATGTATTCCTTCGACCTCTTTGAAACCGAATGAAAACTTATATTCAATATCCGTGGCAGCATTTGCGTAATGAGCAAGTTTAACGTGGTCGTGGAAACGATAATTCTCGCTACCAAAACCGAGAGCCTGGTGCCATCTCATCCGTGTTTCTTTCCATTTTTTAAACCACTCAAGTTCGCTGCCGGGCTGCACAAAGAACTGCATCTCCATCTGTTCAAATTCCCTCATCCGGAATATAAACTGCCGGGCAACTATTTCATTCCGGAATGCTTTTCCTATCTGAGCAATCCCAAATGGGACCTTCATCCTCCCGGTTTTTTGAACATTAAGAAAATTGACGAAGATCCCCTGAGCAGTCTCAGGGCGGAGATAAATTTTATTAGCTCCCTCCGAAGTCGATCCCATTTCAGTTGCAAACATGAGATTAAACTGCCTTACATCGGTCCAGTTCCGGGTCCCTGAGATAGGACAGACAATTTCATTATCAATAATGATCTGTTTCAGTTCGACAAGGTCAGTTTCATTAAGAGCTTTGGAAAACCGAGCATTTAGCTCATCAATTTTTAACTGGTTTGCGAGAACCCTTGGGTTTGTTTCCCTGAATTTTTTTTCATCGAAAGTTTCACCAAATCTTTCCCGGGCCTTGTCGACTTCTTTGGTTATCTTATCATCGATCTTTGCCAGATGCTCTTCAATAAGAATATCTGCCCTATATCTCTTTTTTGAATCTTTATTGTCTATGAGTGGATCATTAAATGCATCAACATGCCCGGAAGCTTTCCAGATTGTAGGATGCATAAATATTGCCGAATCGAGGCCCACTATATTATCGTTCAGCAGGACCATGCTGTCCCACCAGTATTTCTTTATATTGTTTTTCAGTTCAACTCCATACTGGCCATAGTCATATACTGCACTCAATCCGTCGTATATTTCACTTGATGGAAAAACATATCCGTATTCCTTACAATGAGCAACCAGTTTTTTAAAATTATCTTCCTGAGCCATAATTGTTTTATTTTACTTAAGCGGGAGACAAAAGTAATTCAAAATCTTGGGTTATACAAAGCGGTACGTGGGTATTCAATAATATCTATTTGTATCTTTGCCCCTTGTTTTGAATTTCGTAGTTATGAAAAAGAGAACGGATTTCCTCGTCATTGGTTCAGGTATAGCCGGACTTACTTTTGCGCTTAAGGCAGTTAAGTATGGTAAAGTTACTGTTGTTACCAAAGCAAACCTTGAAGATACAAATACCCGGTATGCCCAGGGAGGAATTGCTGCTGTTTTCAGTGAGCCTGATGATTTTGAGAAGCATATTAGAGATACTCTGATTGCAGGAGGTGGAATATGTAATGAGGATGTTGTAAGAATGGTGGTTCAGGAGGCTCCTGCCCGGATTAAAGATCTTATTGACCTGGGTGTTTCATTTGATAAAAAGGAAGACGGTACTTTCGATCTTGCTAAGGAAGGGGGGCATACGGAGTACCGGATACTGCATCATAAGGACAAAACCGGTGAAAACATCCAGAAGGCTTTAATGGAACGAGTCAGGAATGAATCCAAAATCGAAATTCTTGAACATCATTTTGCAATTGAGTTGCTTACACAGCATCATCTTGGAGAAGTAGTTAAGAGAAACTATCCGGATATAAAATGTTTCGGAGCTTATGTCGCTGATCTTATTAACCTGAAAGTGATTACCCTTCTTTCAAAAGTGACAATTGTCGCGACAGGAGGAATAGGGAACGTATACCTAACTACCACAAATCCTGAAATTGCAACAGGAGATGGAGTTGCAATGGTTTACAGGGCGAAAGGCACAATTGAGAATATGGAGTTTGTCCAGTTTCACCCTACTTCATTGTACGATCCGGAAAGGAAACCTTCATTCCTTATTACGGAAGCTTTACGTGGTTATGGGGCAGTTTTGAAGAATCTTTCCGGGGAAAAGTTTATGAACAGGTACGACAGCAGAGGGTCGCTTGCACCTCGGGATATAGTCGCCAGGGCTATCGATAATGAGATGAAAATATGGGGTGATGATCATGTATGGCTCGATTGTACTTATCTTAATAAGGAGGGACTTAAAGATCATTTTCCTAATGTATACGAACATTGTCTCGAACGTGGCATAGATATAACCAGGGATATGATTCCCGTAGTTCCATGTGCCCACTATTCATGCGGTGGTATTAAAGTGGATATAAACGGGCAAAGCAATATCGACAGACTTTACGCTCTGGGGGAAGCGTCTTCCACAGGGTTGCATGGGGCGAACCGACTTGCGTCCAACTCTCTTATCGAAGCCGCCGTATATGCTCACAGGGCTGCAGTACATTCCGGGACAAGGCTGAACGAGCTGACATTTGAAGAACAGATTCCTGTTTGGGATTATAAAGGTACAACTCACCTCGAAGAAATGGTACTCATTACCCAGAGTTGCAAAGAGGTACAGATGATCATGAGCAATTATGTCGGAATCGTCCGTTCCGACATCAGACTCGAAAGAGCTATGGTTCGTCTTGATATATTGTATGAAGAAACAGAAAGGCTATATAAAAAATCACTTATTTCCAAGAAGATTTGCGAATTAAGGAATCTTATAAATGTTGGTTATATTATAATAAAAATGGCAAAGAACCGTCATGAGAGTGTAGGTCTTCATTACTCTATTGATTATCCGAAAAGAACCAGCTCTGAATTCTGAAAGACATTAAACTTTTACTATGAACCATCTTGAATCAACATTTACCGGCAAGAATAGCTTCTGGAGATATATTGTAATGTTTGCTGCCGTTCTTATCGTATCAAACACTATCGGGGCAGTGCCA
>JBEKDR010000083.1:0-18201 GCA_050014255.1 Bacteroidales bacterium
AAATTGTTGTGTATTGGAAAAAGGAGTTGTATTAAAATCTACTGGTAGCCGGTACAGAGTTCTTTATGGGGAAGGCAAAATAATTAACTGTTCCATTAAAGGGAAACTCAGGATCAAAGAATTCCGTACTACAAACCCGGTTGCTGTCGGAGATAATATCTTATTTGAAGTAGAGAAGAAGACTAATTCGGGAATAATTACTGAAGTACTCGACAGGAGGAACTATATTTTAAGAAAAGCTTCAAATCTATCGAAACATTCTCAGATACTCGCCGCAAATATTGATCAGGTATTTCTCATGATCACTATTATCCTTCCTGAGACACCGGTAGAATTTATCGACAGGTTTCTGATCACGGCAGAAGCCTACCGGGTTCCGGCAAAAATAATCATAAATAAAACTGATCTTTATGGCGAGGAGGAGTTATCTAAAATGGAATACCTTGAGAAAATATACAGTAAGATCGGTTATGAGTGTATCAGACTCTCCCTGAAAGAGATAACAAATCTTGAAGTTCTCCGAGGTTTGATGAAGGGAAAAACCAGCCTGATTTCAGGTAATTCCGGCGTTGGAAAAACAACACTTTTAAATGCCTTTAATCCGCTTCTTAATCTTAAAACCGCGGAGATTTCAGATTATCATAAACAGGGAAAGCATATCACTACATTTCCTGAAATGCATCAGATGCCATTTGGCGCATTTGTAATTGATACACCAGGAATCAGAGGATTTGGTGTTGTCGATATGGAACGGAATGAGATTTATCATTTTTTCCGCGAGATTTTCGGAAAATCAAAAGAGTGCAGGTTTAACAACTGCCTGCATCTTGATGAACCGGAATGTGCAGTGAGGAGTGCCGTGGAGAAAGGGGAAATCTCTTTTCTCCGGTATAAAAGTTATCTGAATATCATGGATGGAGATAATAGCAAGTACAGGTAAAATGATTTTTTTTGCATTTATAAATTATCTTTATATACTTAAAGAGATAAACACTTTATCCAGATGAGAAGGATCCTTATTCTTGTTTATTCGGCATTTCTGATAATATTGCTAACCAATTATTTTTATTATAAAAATCTGTATAACAAACAGATAGATTATATTGTCAAATTACTTGACCGGCAGGTACAGACTGTAGGGCTTTTGGTTGACAGCACTAATTATTGGTTTTCAAGCGATTTAAACCAGATTGGATTTAAGGAGGATCTTAGCTTGTTTTTTACAAATCCTGATAATCAGCTCATGGCAAAAGAAAGAATGAAACTATTCTTCTCAAAGTATAATGATATTGTTACAGGAATAAAATATTACGATAATAATAAGAATGAATTCACATTAAAAAAAGATAATGAAAATGGTGAATGGCTCGAACAACCTTTTATCCTTCACCTTCAGGGTGAAATATTTAAAATGGAAAAACTTGTCCGGGATGACAGGAAGTTTAATTATTATTTGCCTGTATTAAAAAATAGTGAAACAATCGGAAATATTGTCGTTACGGTTGACTATCAGAAATACTTTAAAGCTATTTTTTCGGAATTTAACCTTAAGGACTATCAATGGCAATGGGTTGTAAGCGATTCCGGAGAAATAGTTTACGACAATAATCCGAACAAACTTGAATACTCACAACTGGGAAAAATTACCCGAAGTCTTGCCGGAGGTTCAGTTGCAAATATTATTCATAACGCCACAATTAATGGTAAGAAGGTGGAAATTATTTCATCTTATTATTCCACTCAACTTCTTCAAAGAGAATTGGGGCTTGTCTTTACTTCGCCAACTACTTTTTTTCAGAAATATTTAATACTGAACTCTCTTTTCATCGTAACGTTAACTTTATTGCTGATTCAGGTCATTATTTTTATTTTCTGGCGGCATCTTAAGTCCCAAAAAGCTGAAATGGAAGGTTTAAAGACCTCTGAAAAAATGCTATTCAAACTGATTGAAGAGATGCCTGTTGGCGTGATTGTTCATAATAAAAACAGGGAAATACTTAAAGCGAATAAGGTCGCCGCAAGTCAATATTCATATTTGAATGAATCAGATATGAAGGGTAAGATCTTCCCTGAATCTACAATGACTGCTGATAATGATTATTTTTCAAAAAACCTTGGTGGATCTTTCAATCCCGACCAGTTTGTAATTATTAAGAAAGAAATAGGAGAAATAGTTCTTTACAGGAACAGTATACAAGTAATGTTCCTTGGAGAAGAAGCTACCATGGAGATCCTGATTGACGTAACTATGCTCGAATCTGCCCGTAAACAGGAAGTCAGGGCCAATGAAGCAAAATCGGAGTTTCTTGCAAGAATGAGTTATGAGATCAGGACCCCGTTAAATGGGATTATTGGTTTGACGGATGTGCTTAAAAAATATCATCTTACGCCAGAAATAAAAGAGATTGTAGGCCTCCTGTACAGGTCAACAGAGGTGCTGCTGAGCATTATAAACGATATCCTTGATTTTTCAAAAATTGAATCGGGGAAAATGATACTCGATGAGGTTCCTTTTAATTTAAGGGAAGAAATTAACTATTGCACCGATCTGGCCAAGACAAATATAAATGCAGATGAGCAGAGTTTAATTTGCACAGTCGATGACAATGTTCCTGTAAGTATCATTGGAGACCCTTTCAGGTTGAGACAGGTTCTTACAAACCTGATTAATCACTCTGTGCGAAATACTGAAAAAGGTGAAATACAGCTGAAATGCATGCTTAAAAACAACAAAAACGGGATAGTCACTCTTGGATTTGAGTTACTCGATACCGGCAGAAGTTTTGACAAAGCAAGCCTTAAGAAGATATTTGGCGATTTTGTAAATATTGAGTCAAAGAAAATTAGTTCAAATGATGACACAGAGTTTGGAACTATTTTATCAAAGCAGCTTGTTGAGCTTATGGGAGGAGAATTGTCTGCCGTCAGCCCATCTGGCATATCCGGTGATTTGGGTACAAAAGTATCATTTACAATACACACTTATTCAAACGACCGACAAATAAAAGAACTTTCATTTGAGAATATAAAATCATTTGACAGGATCCGGGCACTGGTAATAACGGGAAATCAGAACCGGGACGAGGAGCTCCTTGGAGCATTGCACAGACTGGGCCTGACTATTACAATCACGACTTTCCAGAGGTCAACAGTAAATCAGATCAGGGCAAATATGAATTATCCTGACGACAAATATAACCTTGTAATAATATTTGATGATGAAGAATTTAATGGATTTGATGCCGCCAGGGAGATATGGGAAAATAAGCTTTCAATCCACTTTATTATGCTTATGATCAGTTCAAATGATAAAAAGGGAAATTGGCTTAATTGCATTACCCTCGGAATAGATCATTATCTTATAAAACCTTTTGATGTCAGCGAGTTACTGAGTCTAATCAAGAATAGTTTTCCTTTTCTGGAGGATCAGACTTCATCTGTTGAAATTGGCAGTGTAAGAACCGATATAAAAATATTGGTAATTGAGGATAACAAAATGAATCAGAATGTTATCGGAACAATGCTAAAAAGTCTGGGTTATTCCTACGAACTTTCGGATGATGGCTATGCCGGTTATCTGTTGGCAAAAGCCCAGAAATTTGATCTCATTTTTATGGATCTTATCATGCCTGAGATGGACGGTTACGAATCGGCACAACGAATTATAAAATTTGACAAATCGGTTTTAATTGTTGCCTTTACTGCAGATAATATGCCTGAGACAAGAAGGAAAGCCGAGCTATCCGGGATTAAAGATTTTATTTCCAAACCTGTCAGAATTGATGAACTCAAAAGGCTTTTTGCAAGGCATTTTAAGAAATCATGACCATTCAAAAAGTTAATGCAGTAAGGTTTCTGGAACTATCAGAGACCATTCAAATTGCTGATGTAAGATCTCCTTCTGAATTTAACTTTGGACATATACCAGGAGCTGTTAATATTCCTCTTTTTGATGATAAAGAAAGAGAGGCGGTTGGGACAAAATTTAAAAAAGAGGGCCGGGTGCCTGCAATTATCGAAGGGCTTAAGAATACAGGTCCTGCTATGGTATCCAAGCTGGAACAAGGTTTGAAGATTGCCAATAAAGGGAAATTACTTGTTCATTGCTGGAGGGGCGGTATGAGATCTGAAGCAATGGCCTGGCTCTTCTCTTTAGGTGATCTTGAGATATATATTTTAGATGGAGGATATAAGTCTTATCGTCGTTATATTTTAGAAAGTTTTTCTGAGAAAAGAAAAATGATTGTGCTGGGAGGAATGACTGGAAGCAGTAAAACTCACATTCTCAGATATCTTAAATCCGCTGGGCAGCAGATCCTTGATCTTGAGCGACTTGCGAACCACAAGGGCTCTGCTTTCGGAGCTCTTGGCCAGCCACCTCAGCCAACGACTGAACAATTCGGGAACTTGCTTTTTAATGACTGGAAGCAGTTAAACAGGGAACTGCCTTTTTGGGTTGAAGATGAAAGCCGGAATATAGGTTCAGTTTTCATGCCCGACACTTTTTATCTGAATATGCAGGAAATGCCGGCCATTGTTCTCATAATGGATGTCAAAAGCAGACTCCCGCGACTTTTAAAAGAGTATTCAACTTACCCTGCGGAATCTCTTAAATTATCCGTTTTAAAGATAAGCAAACGACTTGGCGGTGATAAAACACGAGATGCAATCAATGCAGTTGAAACAGGGGATTTTGCAAAAGCAATAGAGATTGTCCTTTATTATTACGATAAAGCATATCAGTTTGGATTGAAGAAAAAAAACAATAAAAACATTATTTATGTCAAAACGGATACAGATGATATTGAAACCAATGCTTTTAAGATATTAAATGCAGCAATTGCAATCAAATGGTAGAATAGAGTTTATTTCGATTGAAATCCATTAACCGCAAAGATCACAAAGGTTTAAGAACTAAGGACGCAAAGAAAATTTTATATTGGTTTAGCTTTGCGTACTTTGCGCCTACTTTGCGCACTTTGCGGTTCAATAAAAACTTATTGATTAGTCTTACTGATTTCATTATAGTCCACCCATTTATAAACCTTGTCGGATCTTCTCAGATAATCAGGGGTTTTAATTGAGCACAATTCTCCTTTTATTGCATTCTCTGTTACTTTCAGATCAACACGTATCTCATCAACCTGGTATTCAACAACTCCGGTAGTCGGACCGGTAATAAGAATTGTATCGCCCTTATTAAGATTTCCGTTTTCGAGTTTGATTTCAGCAACATGGAGTTTTGTAAAATAATTTGTGATCTTACCTATATAAACCTTTCTTTTTGTTGCACTGGATCCATAATTTGTGTTCCATTCACCCATAGTCTTACCAAGGTAGTATCCGTCCCAGAATCCCCTGTTAAAAACTGTCGAAAGCCTGGTTCTCCATACATCGGTTTTCTCTTTATTGAAAGTTCCGTCTTCAATGGCGCTTAATGCTTCATTGTAACATGAAGATACTTCCCTGACATATTCTGCTGACCGTGCCCTGCCTTCAATCTTCAGGATTCTCACACCTGCATCAATCATTTTATCGAGGAATCCGATTGTGCAAAGATCTTTGGGAGACATTATATATTCATTATCAATTTCCAGTTCATAACCAGATTCCATATTAGTAGCCAGATATGATTTCCGGCAGGTCTGGTAACATTCACCCCTGTTTGCCGATTTATTATTTTCATGAAGGCTTAAGTAGCACTTACCGGAGATTGCCATGCACAGAGCACCGTGAACAAACATTTCAATTTTAATCAATTCTCCTTTTGGCCCGGTGATATTCTGTTCACTGATACTTTTGAAAATATATGCTACCTGATCAAGATTCAATTCGCGGGCTAAAACCACAACATCGGCCCATTGGGCATAAAACTTCAGTGCATCAATATTGGTAATATTCAGTTGTGTTGAAAGATGAATCTCAATTCCGGCAGTGTAAGCATAATTTATTACAGAAAGGTCCGATGCAATAACTGCGGTTATACCGCTTTCCACTGCAGTATCAATTATCCTGTGCATCTGTTCAATTTCATGGTCATATACAACCACGTTTACGGTCAGATAGCTTTTAATCCTGTTTTTTTTGCAGATGGAGACAATGTTCCTGAGGTCCTCTACAGTGAAGTTGTTTGATGAGGCAGCCCTCATATTGAGTTGTTCGACTCCGAAATAGACAGAGTCGGCACCCCCCTGGATCGCTGCCATAAGCGACTCAAAGGATCCCGCAGGAGCCATAATCTCAATATCTTTTCTCTTCATAATGGGTTGCAAATATAGCGATTAGAATTTATCCTTGTTCATCACAATTCTGATGCAGGAACCCTTGCCTACCTCCGAATGTCTTACAAAGATCTTTCCATTATGATATTCCTCAATTATCCTTTTTGCGAGGGAGAGGCCCAAACCCCAGCCTCTCTGTTTGGTTGTGAAGCCGGGGTTGAAAATTTTATTAAATGCCGATTTTGGGATTCCTTTTCCCGTATCGGAAATATCTATTAATGCATGCTTCTCTGTTTCCGTAATCCTGACAGTTATCTCACCACTTCCCTCCATGGAGTCAACGGCATTTTTAAATACATTTTCAATGACCCATTCAAACAAGGCAGAATTTACCGGAACTTCAACTGCTTTATCAAACTTGTAATCAATATTGATTTTGACCTTTGATGATGTTCTTGATTTAAGGTAATCAATAGTTCGAGAAATTATACTTACAATATCTTCTTTCGTCAGAGACGGTCTTGAACCGATCCTTGAAAACCTTTCCGTCACTTTTTCCAGCCTTTCTACGTCCCGGGCCAATTCCCCTGTTATTGAAATTCCGGGATATTTATTTTGCAGAATCTCAATCCATCCTGCAAGTGACGAAGTCGGAGTGCCAAGCTGATGAGCAGTTTCTTTCGACATCCCGACCCACACCTGGTTCTGTTCAGCTTTTCGTGACGACCTGAATGCCAGGTAAGAAACAAGAATAAAGAAGATAACTATTCCTAACTGTATGTACGGGTAGTATATCAGCATTGTAAGTATGATACTATCCTTATAATAAATCAGGTTAAAATGACCATTTTCAAGATTATTAACTATTGGCTTGTTTCTCTCTTTGATTTTTTCAAGTTGTTTTCTGATATATTTGTAATCACCGGATTTATGAGCGTCAAAGTTTCTGATTGAGATGATACTGTCTGATTCATCCGCAAGAATTACAGGAACAGTATTATTGTTCTCGATTATTGTTGAGAGGAACTCAACATTCTGGATTGTATCGGGAAGTGAAATCAATCTGGTCGCTTCTGCCCACAATTCGACATTTTTTCTCTCCTCGACCTTAAGTTTCGAAACGAGATACTCAGTGTAAATGAGAGAACCCATTCCGATGAGTACTGCAATTAGAAGCAAAAACAACTTCCAGAGAGTTTTATGATGGAAAATATTCAATTTACCTTTTATTTCTTTTTAACTGCATTTTTTATCACAGGCGTGTCAGGAGCATTCTTTACAGTATCTTCATCTTCCCATTTAATCCTGAACCGGGATTTCTTCTCCGGCGGTTTCTGGTTTAGCGCAGAATCGTTCTTGTACCATCCATATTCCTGGTTCAGTATTGTTTTAAGTGTCTGCTTCTCTTTTTTAATGTTATTCTTAACCTCGGTGCCTGCCGCTTTCATGTCGTATCCTACTTTAGCATTTTCCCCATTCCCTAAAACTTTCAATAAAAGTGAAGTGCGACCAAGTCCATCGTCCTCCACCACACCGAATTCGGTAACATTGCTTTTGTTTTTGTTTCTTTTCTTAGACAGAATTTCGGATAATAATATTTTAACATGATATTCATAATCGTTATCAAAACTATGCTTCCCGTTTACAGACAGATCGGCAGCAGAGGATTTGACATCCATCTGGGGGATGTACAGCCAGTTATTACTTATAAAAAAGTCATTGTCTAGCTGCTCAAAACTTATATTTTCAAGTTCTGACAGTTCAATAAATGAAGAGAGTTGTTTTACAGGATCAAAATTGATGAGCGCACCGTTTACAAGGTGATATTTACCTTCTGCGGTCAGTGATTTTATATTATAATTCAGCACAGAGTCGAGGGGAAGGAGAAGTGAGAGTGAGCCGGAAAGTGTACCTTTTATGTTTTCAGCTTTCAGAAAACTCTGACCAAAATTGTGAAAAGTTATGAAGGCTTTATTTACATCAATGTTTGTAACAACAAAGGTACCCCGTGAAATAATGGACTTATTAGTATTCTGGGCGAAGAAACAATTACCTGAAATCATGCCATTTAATGATTTCATTTTTACTGATTTAAAGGTGAATGTTTTTGGTTTGTAACTTAGAGTCCCTTCAATTTTTGAAGAGGAAAATGTTTTATAAGAAAGACTGTCAATGCGAAAATTTATGTCAAGGATCATATCTCCGGGCAGAGAAACAGCTTTTTGGCTATGATCTGAATTTTTGGAAGTTTGACTATCCTTAAAAAATGTTTCAGGAATCATCTTATCGAAAGCAACATCAGCTTTTGCCGACATCATCACTGCTCTTCCTGAAAGCCATTCGGCCAGATTTTTGAATTCCCCGGAAACTCTGATATTCTGCCCTTTGTAATTAAATTGAATATTATTCGTCTTGATTGAATTGAGAATTATCAGGTTCCCATTTACCTTACTGACCAGAGTTTTATTGTTTTGCAGCCCTATTGTAAATGAATTAAAAGTAAGACTGGCTTGAGGTTTCAGATCGATCAGCCCGTTCAGCGAAAAATTCTTCCCTGCCCATTTGCCGTTAACAACCTTAAGATCGAGGTCAACGGATCCTTCGGCTGTTGAAATTTCATGAAGGTTGAAAAACTCTTTCAACTCTCCCGGAAAAACTCTGCCTTTCAGAGAAAGATCTATCAGCGGATTGTTAAATTCTTTTAAAGTTGCAGATCCGGTATATTGCGAGGACCCGAGTTTTGCTTTAAAATCTGTTATTGAAACAGAGCTTGTTTCAGACCGGTTTCCGGATCCGTTGGAAAAATGTCCTGCAAATGAAAGATCCTTAAACATCAGATTTGATTTTTTATAAGCTATCCGTCCATTCTTTAGCTGCCAGTTAAGTTCAATATGAGGATTTGATGTCCGGCTTAACAATCCCTTAATCTTGCTATTTGCAATTATTATCCCTGACGGATCATAATCATCCAAAAATCTGAGATCTTTTTCAGGCAACCATTTCCGGATCCTTGAAATATCTAAATTATGACCGGTTAAATTAAGATCGAGAATATTATCAGTTGAGACAAAACCATCTATTCCTACATCATAATTATCAATATGTATTGTTCCTTTTTTAAATTTTATGCCGCTTTTGGAGCTTTGAAGAACTAAATCTAGCTTACCTCCAACAGGTTTATTAATTATGAAGTTGTAAAGCTGAAAACGATTTATTTGTATTTCAGAGCCTGTTGTAAAGTCAATATTATTACCTGAAATCCTGCTTTTTAGTCTGCCCGATTTTACGACTCCGTTTATTATCAGATGAGCCTCCAGGTTGTTATAATAAGTATTTATATCAGAAAGATTAATTCTTTCAAGGTTAATAGTTGTTTCCTCACTTCCTGAATTATTGTTTTTTACCGATATATTGTAATTTACATGCCCTGTTGTGTCAGTAAAAAAATTCGCTTTGCCGATTCTTGCTCCAATCCTTTCTATGTTGTAGATTCCTTTCAGGATATCTGTTATTCTGAATTCCACTGAAACAAAACGGGCTGCCAGAAGAGTGTCTGTGTTTATTCCCTGAAACTCAGATGAATTGAAGCCGGGAGATGAATGAACAAGAACATCTTTCAGTTCAAGCGAGGCTTTCGGGAATTTTATTAAAAACGATAGTTTGTAAGAACCTACATCAAGTTTTGTTGAGAGGTTCTTATTGAGCGATTTCAGAATTATGAATCCAACCTTATCTTTAAGCAAAAATGAGGCTGAAATAAGAATTATTGATACTGTGAGGATCAGGATTGCAAAAAGTTTTCCAATTTTCAGGAATAGTTTCATAAATATAAAAGAAATATCTGTTTGCTAAGGGAATAACCGGGGAGCAAAGTTAATGCATTTGGTTAATAGATTCTTTTGTTTGACAGGGAAAGTTATCACGAGTGCCTAGAGTGCCTAGAGCACTTAGAGTTACTAAGAATAGACTATGTTTAATTTTTTTCGACTTTAGGCACTCCACACTCCCTGCCTGCCGGTAGGCAGGTAGCTCACTCCAAACTTATTATATTATGGTTTTCAGGAATATTTGCTACGGAAAATGTACAGAAAGTATTTGTTAAGATATTAATTAACAGAACCTTACCACTCAGGATATCACCTGTTTCAGTAATTACCTTAATTACTTCATTGGCAAGATAGGTTCCAATAATTCCCGGAAGAACGCCAAATAATCCCACTCCCGAGGGTAAAGGATTTTTAAAATCATCATTCCTTGCCTGAGGATTATAACATCTGTAAGTTGGTCCCCCTTTATAATTAAATACAGATATCGCTCCTTCATACTTATAAATGGCTCCGTGAACCATGGGTTTTCCAAGAATGACACAGGCATCGTTGATAATGTACCTTGTATCCAGATTATCTGTTGCATCAACTATCACATCGTATTTACTTAAAATCCTGAGCGAATTAGAAGCGTCGCACCTGAGATTATGTACTTCCAGCTCCACAAATGAATTTAAATGCTCGAGACGACTTTTTGCTATAATTGATTTAAGTTTTCCTACGTCAGTTGATCCATATAATACCTGTCTTTGCAGATTGGTTTCATCAACTGTATCAAATTCGGCTATTCCAATTTTCCCTGTTCCTGCTGCCGTCAGATATTGAAGAACAGGGCAGCCTAATCCCCCGGCACCAATAACAAGTACTTTTGCGTGCTTAAGTTTTTCCTGACCCCCGAGCCCGATTTCAGGGATCAAGATTTGTTTGCTGTACCTTCTTATTTCTCTGGGAGATAATATTTCACCATCCATTGTTTATTAATATCTGAACAGTACAAATATACACCAGTGTCAAACAACAAACAATATTAAACATGGTCAGACGATTAGTTAAAACATGAAGAGACGCCCAATTTGGGCATCTCTTCATTTCAAAAAAAACTATTGTCAGGAATGGAAGTAAATCAATTATTAAAAGCCAGAGCCAGTCCGATTTCAAAAGGATAGAGATCATTGCCTGCCGGGCCTTTGCCAGACTGGAAAAGCGGAGTCATATAATAGGTTCCAAAAAGCTGAAAGTTTCCATAACCAACACGGGCGGTTGCTCCGTAGCGGAGCATATTTAAGCTGAAATCGCCCCAGGACTTAACAGTATGCCCGTCCTCAAAAACCATTTTCGTATGTGATGCCAGTTTTAACGCTCCGATAGGCCCGGCTGCGATATGTAAACGGTTATTGTCGACCGGAATTTGTATCTCTAGCATAAGGGGGAGAGTTAAAAACAGAGTGGCGAGTTTTGATTTTTCAAGCTTTAATCCGGGATCAAGTTCTTCAATGATCCCGTCAGGTCCTTTTTGTATATTGTTATTTCCGTCAAACCTGTAGTTATTCCAGTTAAGGCCAAGTCCGGTAACAAATCCGAAATGCCTGGTCAAACCCAAACTTAACTGCGTGAAATTGATGTTGAAGTTGCTTGATTTATTTGATTGCAGAGTCATGTAATCAATATTGTCCGGCATTGAAAAACTTTTATTGGAAGATAAATAATTATTAAATCCGAATTCAATTCCTGACCAGTGTCCCCTGAATCTGGTCCTTCTTCTTCGACGTTCATGCTCGTTATCTTCCTGGTCGCAGTCTTCTTTTGCGGAATATTTATTGATATTGAATGAAGGTCCTTCCAATGATTCAAGGATTACTAGTCCCCTGTTTCCGGTTTTTAAATTAAGCGCTGAATCATTTTCTTCGACGCTTATCTGATCTTTTCCGACAGTAACTTTAGTGGATTTGTTTTTATCAGCTGAAGGTTTCGGTTTTTCTCCGGTCCGGTCATCCGCCAATACTTTTGGGCAGAATCCATACATAATTATTGCGGTGAGCAATATGATTATTTTAATCTTTTTCATCTTAATAAAATTTTATAATTGTTCAATGTTTCAGAGATGTGACGTTGATGTAGTCAGAAAAGTTACTGAAGAGGTTCAGATTTTTTTACCGGTGCATTAAATTTAAGGATCTTTGAACTGAAATAGACCGATTTAAGCTCTCCGTTCTCGTCTTTCCTTTCATCAAGCGCCATTTGCCATCCAAGTAACTTATCAAGTCCTGATACACCGGCTTCAGCTATCTCGTAAACCTTCAGGGGGCTGTCTTTTGCTGTTTTTTCTTTCAGTATCTTTTCCCTGAAAGTTCTTGCTATGAATCTGCTCAGCCTTGATCTTTCGTCATCATATTCAGGAGCAGGGACCGTGTATTTTAATACAATCAGAGTATTGGAAACTGTTCCTGCTTTTAAATCAATCTCCTGTGACACATTAATCTTATTAAGCAATGTCCCCGGAAGATCTGCTGATCTTATCAGTGAATCATTTTGTACAGCTGGATTCATTTTAGTTTCTGACGTTTCATGAATGGTCATCTTTGATACGGCAAGCAATTTTTTAGTTTGTTTTTTAAATGTGACAATCCTTCTTTCTGTGGTTATACCAGCAGAACTTCTTTCAAAGGCAGGTTTCTTGACAGTGCTGTCAGCCACCATTGTCTGGGCTGTGTTTTCAAATTTGACCTGCAGAGTCCTGGGTTTTGAAATATAGGTAATAATTACAAGTGATATTACGGCTGCAGCTGATAGTCCGATCAATGAAAGCCGGATTACATTCCGGGCAACGGTTCTCTTTTTTAACCTGTCCTTAAATCTGAAAGATAACGGTACAGGCGATAGTTTCATTTTCTGAATTAGTTCAAATGATAACTTTTTACCACGATCATGGTCAATAATTTCCTTCAGTTCGGTTTTCTGGCCGGCAGAAAGATCATTTTCAAGATATGCAACAGAAAGGTACTCAAACTGTGAATCCGGGAGGGTTGCTGTTGTTTTTTTCAGACGGTTTTTATGAGAAAAAAATATATCGGAGGGATTAAGTTTTAAGGCGGTCAGTTCATTAAATTCTTCTTTTAAATCAGGATTCTCATTCAGAAAATGCTGAAGCTGCTCAATCTGGAGATCATTTAGATTTCCATCGAGCCAATCGATAAGCCATATTTCATAATTTGATCTGGCGATTTGCATCACTAAAGAACCGTTTCGATTTTCCCTATAAAATTCTTAAGAGCAACCCGTCCCCTGTAAATGTTTATCTTAACCTGGGCCTCATTTAGGCCCGTAATATCTCCAATCTCCTTATAGCTGTAGCCTTCATAATCCCTGAGCATAACAGATGTTTTTTGCTGCTCGGGAAGCTTACTTAATGCTACATGGAGAATCTCATTTAGATCGCTGTATTGCGATTCAAAAATCAAATCCTTTTCATGCTCCGGCTCAAGATTGCTCATCCTTTTCTCCTTCCTTATAATATCAATCATTATATGGTACGCTGTTGTGAAAAGCCATGATTTTACCACTGCATATTCAATTTCTGCAACATTTCTCCATAGCCGTTCATAGCTGTCCTGTATGATATCGTTTGCCCTCTCTTCATCCTTAAGATTGCCATGGATGAAACGATATACCGCATCAGCATATTCTTCAACAGATCTGTTATATTCCTTGACTGTCATTAAAGCAGGTTACAAGGCAAAGACGAATGAAATTACAAAAAGTTACATTTATGTATAAAAATAATGTAGGGAATCATCGCGATGATTCCCTACATATAATTTACAAATTTTTATGTATTTATTTCGTTTTGTATATCCTAACCCAGTCAATTTCCATTGAAGTCATTCCGTTAATAGGTTTATCCAGGCCACCGGCAAGCAGAACATACATTGCTTCCTGCGGAACATCTGAGGTCTGGGCGAAAACCTCGGTATTGTTTATTTTCCACACAAGTTTATCGGAAGTCCACTCAAGGGTATAGATAAAATAATCATTTGAATAACGCGAACCGACAGATGTTTTTGAAGTATTTCCAGTAACCGGGAAATAATCGAACCACACTTTCCCCTTTGATGTGCGGCAAATGTCAATATGAGGCGTGATTTTATCGGCAAGCATCCAGAAAGCGCTTTTTGCATCGGGATTTCCGAGTTTGATTTTTGCCGCGAAAACTCCGTATTTCTGCCTGAAGCTGGCACCCGAATTTATAAGACCTGAACTATAGCTGAATTCTTTTGTTGTAAAGCCATTGACAGCAGACCAGACTTTTCCTGTAATTCGCTGGGGTTTAGTGCTGATTCTAAGAACGCTGTTCCGGACTTCAAAATTCTCTTTCTCGGTATATGCCTGAAGATCCGATTCAACAGAGTATCTGTCTTTAAGTAACTTCTCGCCCCAGTAATAATTTGTCAGCCATTTTTTAGTATCAAGTTTTTCACCATCAAACTCATCGCTGAATGTCAGCTCTCTGTTCTTCAGAATATCAAACTTGTCCGAATCCTTAACTTTGAAATACCAGATAATATCGTCGCTCTTCTTCAGCTTTTCGTATTCCTTAATCTCTTTGAACATTTCAGTCTTCTCAAATCTCTTCTTATCCAGAAGATATTCTTTCCTCTGTTTAAACTCGGTGGTGGCAACATACTCTTTAAGTTCATGGTACCTTTTTAGCCGTGATGAACCATCGGTATTCAGATAATTTGCATATTCTTTCGAAGATTTGAACTTATAAAACTCTTTTATTTCAAGACTTCCTTTGATCCTTTTATATTCAAGTAGCTTTTTATACTCTTCAGAATCTTTGAAGGTTATTGGCTTCATGTGTTTCTTTGCGAGGAATTCAGAGGATTTTACAAAAGCATCAAGTTCTTCGTATCTCAGTATCGTCTTTGATTTTTTAATCTCTTCTTTCCGTTTGGATTTTAAGAATGACCTGACTTCGTGATCTTTTTTAAGAGATTTATATTCATCAAATTTTCTGTACTCATCAGTATCCCTGAAAGTGAAAGGTTTCATCTTTTGCTTTTCCCTGAATCCGGGGGATTCAATGAAATTTTCAAGTGCCTCAAATTCAGTGATTTTACTCGATCCATCCATCTCTTTGAACCTTTTCAGTGCATTCCCGGATAAGGTTTTAAAATATAATTTGATATCTTTTGCTTTATGAAGGGAGAGAAATTCTTTCTCTTTTAAATATTCTTCAGAATTCTTATACCGAAGGGATTTGATTTCTTTGCATTTCTGAACGAAATCGGAAGAATTTACCAGTCCATCCAGCTTATTGTATCTTGCCAGCACTTCAGATCCCGAAAAAACATGGAGCTTCTCAAATTCAGAAATCAATGCTTTTTCCATCTGCTCGATTTTAGAAGTCGATGGGATCATTCCCAATAAAAGCTTGAGACTTGCCATTGTAAAATTGGTTTATGTACAACTGATAAAGATAAAAAATCTTTCCAGAATAATTGGTCAGGATTATTCAAATAATTGTTTTTAAGGAATTCCGGAGGCAGGTAAGAATTAAACAGGATTACTCTTGTTAAAATCAGTTCGTGGATTTTTTATACTTTTGCCATTCAAATAAAAACCGAAAGATGGCCCTGGTACATGAATTTGAGAATAGCGGTAACTGGTTATTTAAAAGAAGAAGCTGGCTGCCAGTATTTATAATCGTTGCAGGCATCCTGGCAATGTATCTGGGTAACAGGCAGTCAATATTGTTTGATATGAGGGATGAGCTTATTTTTCTCGGAGTGAGTCTTTTTGGTGAGGTAATCAGAATTTTGACAGTGGGTTTTACCCCGAGAAATACTTCGGGACGTAACACGATTAACGGACAGATTGCTGATGAACTGAATGTTACCGGGATCTATTCTCTCTTACGTCACCCTCTGTACCTGGGGAATTTTTTCATGTGGCTCGGTCCCGTTCTGTTCTTACGATCATTAGGCGATACATTTGTATTTGTTCTTATATATTGGCTTTATTATGAACGTATTATGTTTGCTGAGGAGCAATTTCTCAGGAGAAAATTCGGAGACATTTATGACAAATGGTCAGAAAAAGTCAGTTCTTTTATCCCATATTCATTTAACTATATCCGGCCAAAACTTCCTTTTTCGGTAAAAAATGTTCTGAAAAGAGAATACAACAGCTTTGTCAATATTTTTGTCATTTTCACCATTCTTGATCTTTTCAGAAATTATTTTTTGTCAGAAAGAATCTATCTGACCAGCATGTGGATCTGGCTAACTGTTTCTGCCGGAGTAATATGGCTGGTGTTCAGGACAATTGAAAAAATGACACACTGGCTGGATGTGGAAGGGCGGTAATGCCCGAAGGGCAAGGGGGTTATCTCCTCGATCCGGTAAAAATCATTATATAATATAACAACGTTGCCAGGGAGCCGAGAGCGGCAATCACATAAGTATATGCAGCCCACTTGAGTGCGTCCTGTGCCTTTTCATGATTCTGATATGAAGTTATGCCGGCATTTGATAACCAGGCAAGAGCCCTTCTACTTGCATCTATTTCAACAGGCAGTGTAATAAAACTGAAAATAGTTGTCAATGCAAAAAGAATGATACCAGCCAGCAATAATGCCGGGAAAGTTCTTACCATAAGAATACCTGCAAGCAATATCCATTGTACCCATTTAGACGCAAAGCTGACAGCCGGAACCAGACTGGATCTGAACCCCAGCCATGCATAAGCTTTCGCATGCTGAACTGCATGTCCGCATTCATGCGCTGCCACTGCTGCTGATGAAATACTCCGGCCTTCATATACCTCCCTGCTAAGATTGATCGTTTTATCAACGGGATTATAATGGTCGGTCAACTGACCTTCAACGCTTCCGATTCTAACACCTGTAATGCCATAGTCACGCAGCATCTTTTCAGCGACTTCGCGGCCTGACATACCATTATCAAGAGGTATTTTAGAATATTTACTAAATTTTGATTTCAATGTCATGCTCACAATCCAGCTCAGGATCATGAATCCTATAAAAATTATCCAGATACTCATAATAACATTTCCTCCAAAATTTTAATTTTATCTCTTACTGCAAAACCTTTGCCAAATTCTTTCTGACATTAATAATTCGACAATTTGGCAGAAAATGCGAACACATTTTATATACAATTGTCGATTTTTTAAAAAAGGAATGCCACGAAGACGCTAAGGCACTAAGGTTCACCAAGAAATCATATCTGACCAGATGTATACTTTGTGTACCTTTGTGCCTTTGTGGCAAGAAAAAGATTATTTAGCCATTTATTATATTTGCATAATGCGCAGGTCAATCAACGCGATATTGTCATTTTTGTTATCACTTCCGGTATTATTCTACAGGTACTCAATTTCCCCGATTTTAAGACCTTCATGCCGCCATGTTCCAACATGTTCACAATATATGCTTGATGCCCTGAAGATACATGGGCCATTCATAGGGCTGTTATTAGGAACAGGACGTATACTTAGATGCAGACCAGGGGGGACCCATGGATATGATCCGGTCCCGCTCTTTATATTTCGGAAATACCGGCCGCTATCTGAAATATTTACAAAGCGGAGAAAAGAGAACAGGTTGAAGAGGTGGAACCCCCCATCCCCCCTAAAAGGGGGCTAATTATGTTACATTTCCCTGAATTACACTTGAATGAAGAGGATTAATCCCCCTTTAGGGGGGCAGGGGGGCCAAAGGGTTCAGAATTTCAGTTCCTCCTTCAGATGCTTATACCCGGCCCGGCTTACAGGAAGCTTATCACCTGACTGAAGTATTGCGACATGATTGTCCTTGCCATAAGGCTCAATACGTTTTATTTCCTCAACTTTTACAATATATGACCGGTGAATTCTTACAAAATCAGCTTTGGGAAGATTATCCTCACAAGACTTCATTGTTTGCTGTTTAAGAGCTTTCCCGGCCGAATGATAAATCATCACATAATCATCCTGTGCCTCAACGTATCTGATCTGTTCAACAGGTATAAGATTGATGGCATTTCCTTTGCGCACTACAATTCTGTTGACGGGTGAAGACGGTTCAGGCTTTTTTAACAGGAGTTGGCTTGCCGGTTCTTTATTGCCTTTCCCTGAACGGATCTTATCTA
>JBEKDR010000084.1:0-18155 GCA_050014255.1 Bacteroidales bacterium
ATTAAGAGAGGAAACAGATTTCCATGTCCCCCCGGTGTCCCCTTTTAAAAACAGACCGTAGCTCGCGTCATAAATGCCGGTCTCAGGTTTTGCTCTGTACTGGTTTCCACCGATTAAAATATCGCATATTCCATCGTGATCAAAATCTTCAGCACAAATTGCATAAACCGGTGAGAACTGGGCTTCCACGGGAAGAGGAGTAAGGCGAAAGGTGCCATTACCCATGTTAATCATCACGCAACTCTCCATATATCGTGCGGTTAACTTAACAGAACGCTGTAATATATCAGGCGAAAAAATATCCTCAATGGTTGCATCCTTGTAATCATCGAACTTCTTAAACCTGGCGGCCAGTGAAGGAATCTGCTTTACAAGATCGTCCTTCATTGCCATGGGATACGATTTATCTCCATTGTAGGTGCAGATAATCTGTTCTATACTGCCATTTAGATCAAAATCATTAACATACATTGTCACAGGTTTACTCACAGATGCCTTGAAACGCGAATTCAGTCCATGGTTGCCCAGTATAAAATCCACCTTTCCGTCCCCGTTCAGATCTTTCGCAACAATCGAATGCCACCAGCCTTCTGTATTGGATAAGCCATACTGTTCAGATTCGTCTTTAAATATCCCATTCTCATTAATAAATATTTTTACCGGCATCCAGTCACCCACAATCACCATATCCGGATAACCATCATTATTTACATCGGCCCAGACCATATCTGTGATCATACCTAAATTTAATAAACCGGGAGCGATTTTCGCTGTTACATTCCTGAAGTTGCCGTGTCCGTCATTTTGCAACAGGTAACCATTTGCAGGCAAGCCATATTCAAAAGGACGTAGCCTGATTCCCACAAACAGGTCAATACTGCCATCTTTATTAAAATCAGCAGGTCTTACGCATGAAGTACTTTCATATTTACCGGCTGGCAGGATTTGATCTGATTTGGTAAAATGTCCTTTGCCATCGTTTATGTACAAACGATCTGCCAGTGCTGATGAACTGGAAGGGAATTGATTACCTCCGCTTGCCACATATAAATCCAGATCGCCATCGCCATCCGCATCAAAAAAAGCACAATCGGTATCTTCACATATCTTGTCAGCTTCAAACAATTCCTCATTTGTTTTTTTGAAATGGCCATTTCTGTCCTGTACATACAAAGCACCCGGAGAATCCTTCGCGCCACAAATATAAATATCATCAAGACCATCTCCGTTTACATCGCCGACTGCAAAATGAGGACCTTCGTTGGATACCATCTGAAACAGCAGCCTGTCGCGCTCAAATTCATTATAATCATTCTCTTTATGTTTATAATCAAGTCCTGCGATCTTTTCCACTTTTTGAAAAACCGGAATTACTTTCTTTCCCGTAGTAATCTCACTACTGCCGACAGCATCTTTCTGATCCAGTTTCAAAAATTGATTCGCAACTACATCGCGTAAAATAGTGCATTTCCCATCGGGCCAGTCGACCACCATGGAATCAATTTTCGGTGCAGCACCAAGTCCGAAATGAAGCCTGTTATCGACTGTGGACTGAAAACCACGCATGGGCATCAGTTCCTGATAATTTATTTTTCCTCCATAGTAAAGTGTGACTTCTGCTCCAATAGCTTCGGTATTTTTCCCTGAACCTTTCAGTGTCAGCATAAGAAAATTTGATTCAGGTTTTTTATTTGTTTCATTCCTGTAGATGAAGGGGGGCATATTCACATTGTTTACCACCAGATCGAGATCTCCGTCGTTATCCAGATCTGCATATGCTGCACCATTTGAAAAGGAAGGCGTATTCAGACCCCAGGATTCCGATAAATTGGTAAAGGTTAGATCCTTATTGTTATGAAATGCATAATTTGGAATCCTCACGGAAGGAATCATGTCGATTATTTTCAGAATGGCTTTCTTCTCTGTTTTTATCATAGACCTCATTACTGAAGGATCTGAATAGAAATTCAGGTAGTCACGGTCAAGCAGATCCTTAAAAATACCATTGGCCACAAAAATATCCTTCCAACCGTCATTGTCAAGGTCCATTATAAGAGCGCCCCAGCTCCAGTCTGTTGTACTGACACCGCTTAACCTTCCTATTTCACTGAAAGTACCGTTACGGTTATTCAGCTGGAGCGTATTGCGGGCAAATTGACGATAGTATCCGCTGGTTAGTTTCTTTTGATAACTATCCCAGCTTTCAAACAACGCTTTTGTTTTCTGTCTTGCATTTCCCTCAGGAGTCATTTCAGTAACAAAAATCTCAGGATAAGCATCGTTGTTGATGTCTGCCATATCAGCCCCCATAGCACCCAGGCTGATCTCGCGCATCTGATTTTCAAGTGATTCCGTGAATGTTCCGTCTTTATTGTTAATATAGAGGTAGTCGCGCTCAAAAAAATCATTTGATATGTAAATATCAGGCCATCCATCACGGTTCACATCTCCAACAGTCACTCCCAGGCCAAAGCCAATTTTACTTCCATATATGCCGGCTTCTTTGCTTACATCCACAAAATGACCGTTATCATTTCTGTATAATTTATTTCCACCAAGTGTATCACGTATTTCCCTTTGCCCTGGTTTCATATCGAAATCAGTCACCGATTGAAATGAATTGTTAAGCAGGTAGCAATCAAGATCCCCATCGTGATCATAGTCAAAAAACGCTGCGTGGTTTGACAATCCGAGTACGTCAAGACCATACTCAGCAGCTTTCTCTGTGAAGGTCAGATCTCCGTTATTTATAAACAACTCATTATGACGGTTTTTGCTGTTGGGATTGCCCGATTTGCACACATATATATCAAGCCAGCCATCACCGTTAATATCAGCAATACTGACTCCGGTTGACCATGAACCTGCGCAATCCACACCGGCACGTTCAGTCACATCCTCAAAGACAAAATTGCCCTTGTTGATATATAGTTTATTACCGACAAGGTTTCCGCAAAAATATATATCGGGTAATCCGTCATTGTTGAAGTCGCCGATTCCAACACCTGCGCCATTATAAAAATTCCGGTAGGTGTATGTATTATATTCCTCGGTATAATCCACCTGGTTTACAAAATCGATATGAGTACGCTTTTTATCTAGAAGTAAAAACAATGGGGTTTGAGATGGTTTAGAATGACTTGTTCGGCATGACGATGACAGAATGGAAATCGTCAGTACCATTAAAATCATTATATTCCTGAACCTAAAATAACCCATACAATTATATATACGGTTTGAAAATTTATTATATCGTCTTTTAAACTCAAAAATAATCCCTTTCTTTATTTTTACCTCTCCCTAAATCCCTCTGCAATAGGTTTTGCTGATATTAATTATATCTTTGTTCCAGACAACAACCAAACAAAGATACGATGAAATCACAAACCATCGACAATCGGCTGACTGCAATAGCATTCTACAGAGTAAGTACCGACAAACAGACTAATGATCGGCAATTTAGCGATGTTCAGCAATATTGCAAAGCTTATGGTTATATATTATTGAAGGAATTTCAGGAAACAATTTCAGGTGCGAGCAAACTGAGTCAGCGTAAAGAACTATGTCAGATGCTTGAGTTCGTTGAGGCTAACAGACCAAAATATGTCATCTGTAGTGAACTTTCGAGATTAGCAAGGTCACAGGATGCCATTACAATCATAAAGGATTGGACTAGTAAGGGTGTTTGCTTTGTCTCATTAAAAGAAAATATCAGAACCCTTGATGAGTCAGGGAAGACTAATCCAATGACTGATTTACTGCTATCCATTATGACAGCATTGAACATCTTCGAGTTGGAAACTATTAAGTACAGGGTTCGCAGTGGTCTGAGTAAAGCTATTTATGAAAATAAGAATTGGTCAGGTAGTGTGCCTTATGGTTATAGGTCAGTTGCTAAGAAGCTGGTTGTTTACGATGATGAGGCTGAGGTAATCAGAATGATGTTTCAGAAATACGCTGATGGTTGGGGTACGTTGAAGATCGCGACACATTTAAACCGTCAGGGTGTACAGACAACCATTGGAAAGTTCTGGCGTGACCAGAAGATTTATAAGATTCTCAGTAATCCTGTTTACGTTGGTCGGCGTAGGTGGAACGATGAACTTTTAGAACAGGCTGAGTTAAGAATTATTGATGAGCAGACATTTACTGTAGTTGCTGAGAGATTAAAGAATAACGGCAATACAAGTGACCTGAATAGGAAGAATAAGCACAATTATTTACTTACAGGTAAAATTAGGTGCGAGTGCGGGCAACATTTCGTAGGTCAGAAGAATGAGAAATATATCTGCAAATCCAATAAATATGCGGGCGGTTGTAAAATTAAGCAGGTAAATAAGAATTGGATTGAAACGCAGGTGAAACAAGAGTTATTTATCAACTATGGAAGCCTTTTGGATGATAATAAGAAGATTATTGATAATACAGCATCACTTGAAACGGAACTCAGTGAGATTGCAGTAAAAATCAACAAAGAGAGGTCGCATCAGAATTATCTCATTAATAGTATCAGCAGGATAGGTGAGCAGAAGTTTAATGAAAAGTTCGATGCTAGCGTGTCATATCTGAATACTCTGTCATCCAAAAATGATGAAATCAATAAAAAGTTGAAAGCATCCCAGCAGTTTAGCAAACTTATTGCTCCGTGGGGTATGCAAGTAGTATCTTCAAATACAGTCATTCCTGTCATCGGTACAGGTGAATTGAAAATTGACAAAGAACTTATTCAGGCAGCGGTTGAAAGGATTGATATAAATAATGAATCTATAAAAGTGAACCTTGTGAATGGTAATAGCTTCAATCTGCCAAGAGTGATTGTCAAGAGAGGAAGACAGCCGAAGAAATAAGAGATAAAAAAGGAATCAAAACCCTGTAAACTGTTCAATAAAATGCCTGCCTGATTCGTCACCGGGGGAATTAACAAATTTCTGTAGCTTGCCTGATGGATGCAGGTAAACAATCCATTCGTCAAGATGGATGTCAAACAAGGAAAATTCTGTAACTCCCTAACCCCAAAAACGGGTTTTGCCTGCAATCCTGAACCAGGTGGGTCAACAAACAGTACATATAATCAGTCATATCCAAAATGTTTTGAACTGATTTTGAACTTTAAAAAATTATTTACTGGCTCTATTCAATGGAGCCAGTTTTGTTTTATGCCAAGGGACATGGTAATAATACTTAAGAAATTTTATCTTCCAGTTTCCTAAGTGTCTTTATTACAAAAGTAAACATCTCGTCATAATTATCGGAATAAGAAAAAGCCAATCTATGTACTGTTCCTTCGATTCCATCTTCATGTATGTCAATATTATATGCTTCAAGACTCTTTAATACCGCATCTTTTAAATGTTGTTGAGATTCATATAAACTATCTATCGCTGACTGGCGAATTGCTCTTAGTTGGGTATCTGTTAATTTCGAATTAAGTCTTCCCAATTTAAGTGTATTTGATACTTTCTTATCACTAAAATGCTTATACATAATAAATGGTTTTGTGAAATAAATGATCAAACATGTCGAGGTGCCTACAATCGTAAACTTACAAAAACTTAATTGGTTTCAATGAATAATGAGAGATTGATTCGGATCTCAAGTTTCCATTATAAAAAATAGAGCCTGGTATATGAGATGCTATATAGGTAAATTTAGCCTGCTAAAAACAACAATATATGTGATCTAATCTATTGTTAGTTTTAGGGGGGAGATTTTACATAGTCTGAGATTCAATTATTATTTTCTTTGCAGTTTTCCATGTTACTCCAGAGAGCTTGGCAATTTGACTTATAGATTGGTTAGGATCAGATTTATAGATGGTTATAACATCTGCATGCTTCTTTGAATGAATTCCTTTGTTGCCTTTTTTATTATCTCTACTCTTCTGAACAGATTCGGATTGAAGTTTTAAATAAAACCTAATAGTCTTTTCCTTCGCTTCAATGGAAGATAAAATTGGCCCATGTTTGGCTATCTGACCTAATGCATTGCTAATTACAATTCCAGCTGTCTTTTCAAGAGAAATATTAGTTGAAAACAATTCATCATTACAAATTCTTAAGTCTTTTATTGCCTGGTTATTATACATTCTATAGAGAAGTGAACCGGGTTGTCCTGGTAACATATCTTTATATTTCTTAGATTCCTTTTCATGTTTAAGATACCTTTTATAGTAATGAGAATAATATTCGTTGAAACCAGTGGGAGTGATCTTTCCAGTCAGAGCAAATGACTGTATCAAATAATCAAGAAACAAATGATACAAACACTCCTTAATACATGTGTCAAGGTCAATATTCAATCTTTTACCCCTATAAATAAGATTCCCCTTCGCTCCATAAAAAGTCCTGAGCTGCCTATTTAAAGCTTTTAACAATACTGGCTTGTTATTTCTGTGCATTGCCGGAACAAGTCTAAGGAAATCAGTAGGATAAATTTTCCCGTTCTCAATTCTTTTAATCTTATTAACAATCGCAAATTCTGGTTCAGCAATCTTAGTACCCGTTATTCGATCAGAATCTGCCCAATTCAACTGATTCGGAAAGAATAAAGGTACCAGGATCCCAACGTTGGCAGCAACAAAACTCTGGATATATGGAATCGCCTCATCCAGCTTTGCATATTCAAATTGGAATCCAATTTTCTTAAGAGAATCAACTTCTGGTAATGTATACTTATCCTTCGCCATGTTTTGACAGATCATTCATGAAACTGCTAAAGTACGATTTCTTTTAAGCTGAAATTATTTCTATCCCGGTTTTGTATGAATGAAACTAAGCATGTAGAATTAAGACCCCTTTTTCAGGATTGTACTCAAAAGGAACTTAAGTGCTATAACTATATACAAACTCGTGAGGAGGTCAGCTTTATCTCCTTTGACTCCGGCTTAATTTTACATCCGGAAGCTGGAAAATGACCGTATATGAATAAGCCCCAATTTTTCAGAATTTTTTATGGGGGGGGGTAGCTTTTTTGTAATACTTATACCCATTCATGGAAGAGCCCACCCCTTATTATTTTGACCCCGCCACCTCTCTCTGGGGAAAGCTATTTTTCTGTGTTTGAAATGGGCACCCGTACACACCCCTAATTCAATTTTCAATTGCAGTACTTATTCTATTTTTAATAATACCGATATGCTGCGTAAACTCTAGTCTGAGGTTAGCATTCCGTGTGCCTCCAGTCAGTTAATCCTGCAGGATGTGCAGCATGCTAATTAATGTTCTAAATGTTTAACTAATAACTACTAAAATGGTAAAAATTATTGATGCACAGACCAAGTTGAATTCCAAGAATGAGAAGTACAATGTTATCGTATTGCTCGGCGATGTTCAGGTATTGAATAGCAAGTCTAGTGGCAAGCCATACCTTTCGGCTAAGAGAATTTTGATGCCCACAACACTTGATGAAGCTCAGGCAAAAGAGCTAATTGGAACAACCTTACCCGGAGTCATTGAGAAAGTTGATTGTCCGGAATATGAGATCAAAATGCCTAACAGTAAGAAGGTCGTGAAGATCACCCATACTTTTCAGTATTCGGATAAAGCAATTGTTTAATTGTCTTTCTTATTTCTTGAAGGGTTGGTTCGAAAGATCCAGCCCTTTTTTATTATTAACCTTTGATACCTATAAAAATGGACACGAAAATAATCACAAAAAGATTAAGACGGTTTAATCATTGCTCGATTTTTATACCTCATTTATATCCTGGAAAAAGTCCGCTGCACATTTCTGCCGGCATAAAATACGTCAGGGATTCGCTTGATGGATTTTGGTTGATGGACACAATTTTATGCTTCCAGTGCGATAGAGTGATTGGTAAAATATTTTTCCAGAAATGGATCTTTAAACAAAGACCACACGATTTGAGCTGGATTCTGCAATGTTATGACAATGAAAATTTAATGGTCTCTAAAAAAATTGAGTTCTCGACGTTCTTGTTGCCAAAAATTGAAATCTGGTTAATCAATAAAAATCTCCTCCTCCCAGGGGAGTATTAACATGAGCAATAAAGAAAAAAACCAAGAAAAACGAAGAAGTTTGTAAAGGTAAAATGTGCTGCAGAACCTGCAAAATTCCGGGCACGAATAAAGCCCTATAGCGAGTCACTAGAGCCGGTTTGAGATCGCCTGGATACAAGTTATCAGTCGTTGCTTTAAAGGCCGGATAACCTTCGCTGGTATTGTTGAGAACTATCTTGGATTTGATTAATATCCCCGGGATTAAAATCAGACAAGTTTATCCTTAATTTCTGGTTAATAGATCCCAAAAAATCGAACGCCGGATGTGCCACTCATCTCTATTATGGAGTGAGTGGTTTTTTATAGTCGAGTCATGCTGCATTTTCTTTATTGTTGTTCTGAGATGGTTCACCTCGACTTTAAGTACTCAAGAACCACTGAAAACCAACAGTGCTATTACCATTCACCTGGGTTAAATCCTGGGTGGATGGTTTTTATTTTAAATTTAAGAATATTGATTAACCAGGGAGAGCGGAATGAGTCTTGCGCTGTTTCAGCCGCATGAAGAGTAAAACTATCAAGGGAATGCTGCTGAATTGCAAGCCTCATGCTGAGTACATGAGCCTGCGGCCATCCACCATCACTCGACAAACGCGGTCTTTACGGAATGTAAAACCTCACAACAAGTCAAGGTCGGAGCCTACCGGTTAATGCTTAAACCTTGACATAGTTGCTCGGTTACGACCGCTCTTTTTGTCGGATGATGGATGGATGCTCCTAAATCAGGCTCCGCTTATATCTCATGATTATTTCATGGGATTTTTTTTGTTTTAAAACTTTCAGCTTGATCAGTCGATCAGGCTTTTTTCATTTTAAATAATACTTAATCAAATTGTATGAAAACAACGCAAACAAACATTGCTGAAGTATGTCTTATTTATAAATCGAAGGTCAAAGCTTCAGACAGGAAAAAGATCTCTAGCAGTTTTGATGCTCATAAGATCTTTATGGAAAATTGGAACCCTGACACAATAGAACATGTAGAGGAATTCAAGATTCTTTTAATGAATCGATCTAATTCTGTCCTTGGGATCATGGACGTATCAAAAGGGGGAATAAGTGGATGTGTTGTCGACAATCACATAATCTTTCAGGCAGCTATTAAAGCTAATGCATCTGGGATAATTGTATGTCACAATCATCCTTCCGGAAATCTAAATCCGTCTGAATCTGATTCAAAGATTACACAAAAGATTAAGGATGCAGGGAATCTTATGGATATCCAACTTCTGGATCACTTGATCCTAACAATGGATGGCGAATATTATTCATTTGCTGATAACGGTCTCTTATAATTGAAACCATGGAAATACGCTGTAGACATTGCGGAGAGTATTTTTGCCCATGCGATGATACTCTTGACCTGATTGCAGAGGGATATATTTCTTCTGACTCTGTAAACACTTGCGATGATTGCTGGGATATGATCCAGCTTTCTGAATTTGACCTATCGGAATCATTCAGTGATGCTGATCCCGGTTTGTAGATGCCAATGTTTTTAAATGCCTCGGTTTTATTATCGCCGGGGCATTATGCAACACATTTATTTGAATTCTTCCTTCACCTTTTAATCATTGTATAATGAAAACCTTTTTAATTTTTTGTTTTATAGTTTGTCTTGTCTGGATTATTCTGAATAGTCTGGATAATAATGATCACGATGATAATATTTATCAACAGTTGTGATTTTGTTCCTTTTTATATCGCCCCGGCCGGTAGAATGATACTCACCGGGGTATAAATTCGACAGATTGATTCATTTATAATTCTTATCTTTAAGAAGAAATGTAGATTCTATTACGGATTTGGTGATAATTTTAAAAAAAACATAATGACACTGATAGTTACGCAAATTTCTAAGCATGGAATAATTCATGCAACTGATTCAAATCTTTCGGACCAATCTGGAAATACTGTTGGGAATGGTAAAAAATGCTTTGCAATTCCCAAATTAAATGCAGGGCTGACTGTTGCAGGTTCATTTGAAGTTGGAACCAGTAGAATGGATAAATGGATGGATGATTTCATTTTAAAATCAACCTCTAACAGCTTAGAAAATTTTGCAGAAGGATTGCGTTCAGCTTTAGAAAAAGAAATGAGCGATGAACAAAAAAGTGAAAGCTTAATTCATATCGCCGGATATGTAAAAAATGGTGAAAAGTATCACCCTGAATTTTGGTTTGTGAGAAATATTTATCAACTGGACCTTAAAACTGGTGAATATTCAGACGTTAGAAAAGAATTTATTAAGTCCGAAGACTTTTGGACCAGAGATAATCTAAAAGACAATGGTAATCTATTTAGTAAATTTCAGGCCAATGATTCGATGTACCAGATATATATTAATGGATTTAGCCCTGGAAGAATTGGATACAATATAATTCAAAACCATTTGACACAATTTTTCAGCAATTTGTGGTTAAATAAAAATTGGAAATTTAGGGCGCCCAAGAATATTGATGAAGCAAAATTGCTGGTAGAGAATTATTTTGGCTTAATCAATATAATATTCATTCTATCTGATTATCCTGGACAATTAATTGGTGGTGACATTCAGACTGAAATAATTAAACAACCAAATAAAATTGAAATTTAGATACAACCAGTATTTATAACCAATTAAGGATAATCTTGAAATTTCTTCCTATTCAATTAATGAAGAAATAGACAAATTAAATTTAAACTTTGAAAGTTCTTATAATTCTCTAAAAGCTATATGTGATTCTAAACTAAAAATTTCAACTTAAATAAATATTTTACTTTTAAAAAAGTGGTCAAATATGGGTCATAAAATATCAAAGTTAATTGTAGTCATTTTGTTTTTCATTGTACACCCCGCAGCAAAAACACAAACTATTAGGGATATTGATGGCAACTTTTATAAAACCATTACTATCGGAACTCAAACTTGGCTAGCTGAAAATTTAAAAACCACAAGATTTAACGATGGAGTATCAATTCCATTAGCAAGTTCAGATAAATCCTGGGGTTATAAAATAACTCCTACATTTTGTTGGTATAACAATGATGAAACTAAATATAAAAATAAATATGGAGCTTTGTATAATTGGTATACAGTTAAAACAGGAAAATTGTGTCCGATAGGTTGGCATGTACCATCCGACAATGAATGGACAATATTAACAGAATATTTAGGAGTCAAGTCAGCGGGTGGCAAACTAAAAGAAGTCGGTTCTACGCATTGGTTCCTTCCAAATGAGGATTCAAATAACGAAACGGGCTTTACTGCCCTTCCGGGTGGAAGTCGTAATATGGATTGTTCATTTGACTTTTTGGGCCGGTTTGGCTATTGGTGGAGCTCTACGGATACTAATTCTAACTTTAGGAACTATGCTACTTACAGATGTCTGAGTTATTATGTCGGCACTATAACTGGGGGAGAAGATTACAAAGGAAATGGATTCTCGGTTCGCTGTCTAAAAGACTTCTAAATTATACGAAGAGATTTTCTTAATTATAAATATTATGTGGCTAATTCTAAAACAACAACTGATATGTTTTGCAAAGAATGTGGGGGAAAAATTGATAAAGACAGTAAGTTTTGCTCGTATTGCGGAACAAAACAGTCTTTAAATTTTGTTTCACAAAATATTTTTGTAACTGATTCCAATGTTGATTCTGTTAATGAAAAGATTAAAGTCCATCAATTTTTAAAAAAGCGTATGGATACTTTAAAAAATGAAGTTTCCAAAACTGATAAATTTGACAGAACTTATAAAGGGGATATTTATGCCACAATAATAGGAATAATAACAGGATTTGCTAACTCTATGATACTGAATTATGCACGTCAGTCTACAGATAATACTCTAATCGCAATATTTTGGATTTTCTTGGTGGTGTGGTGTTTTATTGCAATCCTTATGGTAGTTAATATTGCAAAAAAACAAAATCGAAACACCTTTTATTGGGGAGTTTTCGCTTTTTTTCTTCCATATCTTGCAATGATAATTATAGGCTTGTTGAAAAAGCTTAATAGACCAACATCATCAATAAAGCCTGAATCATCTGAAGAGCTTAAAAATAATGACGTTAGTGTAAAAAGGATTAAAACTGTTGAGACTAAAATGCCTGTGTGGTTAATTGTGGTTTTAGTAGTCTTAGGAATATTATCTTTGATTTCTATATTGGAATATCTTTAACTATAAAATGACGTATCATCTCTGTCTCTCCATCTTCCCATAGTCCATCCCATGAAATTTCCAATCTTGCAATATGTGACTCTCCTTCATTACCTTTCGCCTGTAAGGTTAAAACAAGTACTGTTTTTCCTATATACTTTGTTATTAAACTGTTAGGACGAATGATTGGAAGCAAGTTTAAATAAACAGGATTATTTTTTACGACACTACATAAGTCACAGATAGCCTCAGGTCCAACTGTTCTTGTTATGGGATATAATGATTGATGCATCCATTCCATGGGTACTTCCCCATCCCATTTGATTTGTAATCTACCATCCGGACCAGGTTGTTCTACTCTTTGGAGTAATACTTGTGTCTGAGTCGAACTTGGCCAGGTAGCTAAGTTTTTAACTTTCACGTGGTAGTATCGAGCATCTTCTGATATAAGAACTTGTTCATTTTTTTCATTAGTCTTGTAATACTGCACTTGAGTTTTTTCTCCAATTGAATTTCTTAAACTTATTTTAAGTTTTGAGTGAAATATTCGGGCCTTTATCGAATCACCAAAAAGTGCCACTAATACCGCACTGAATGTTGCAATTGCAATACCAAAATTAACCCACCAATTCCACCAAAATTGAGAATCATGATGCATAGATTATATTTTTTTAGTTATAAAACTTAAGAAATAGTTGGAAATACTTTTAAAACCAAATCAAGGTTGGATACATCTGGTCTCCAAATACAAAATCTTACACTATAACTTTTTTGCTGCTTCTTGTATCGCTTGTCTCTTTTGTTGTTCTGCTTTTTGTTCCTCTATTATTATATCCCGCTTTTCCCAATTCTCTAATTCTTTGCTGGAAATAGATATCATTATGCCAACAATCTCTAAATCGTTGCCTAGGGTATAAACCATTTTTACTTTTTCCCCTTCCCATATGCGATAGGTAATTGGATGCCATTTATCATCATTTTTCTCGAATACTCCTTTGCCATATGCAGTTTCAAGTACTTCTAAAACGCCATTTTGATTCGTCAATCCTTGGCTAACCTTAATTCCAATAGAAACTAACTTATCTTTATAGAAATGGTATACTACATAATCCAAAGGGAAATTTCCAATATGTAAATCAACATCCTTATCGTAGTATGATCCTTTAACTGGATAAAGTTTAGTCCTATCCACATTTTTATTTTTTGAAGGATCTAATCCAACAAGCGGAGGCTCTTTCATTTGCTCTAATTTTTTAAACGAACTTGCTGACATTCCAAACTTTGCTTCTCTAAATCCATTTTTGTCATCCAGAGCTTTGAGATTTTGACCGCTGCTGATTAATCTAGATAAAATAAATATTGATGCAAATAAAATTGTTCTCATAAGTGATTCGTTATTTAAAAGCAGCATCCCTAACTTGTTGCCTTGTTCTCTTCTCGATTTGGTAATAAGAAAATGCCACTTCTATCAAATTTCAGAAACATTTTGTAACTTTCAAAATAAATTTAATAAGTTCACATATTAAATAAAAAATATGTATAAGTACATATTGTTTTTTAGTTTTTTCCCCATTATAGTGTTCGTATCAGTAATAATCATGTGTCTGGTAACAAAGCCTGAAATTTTAAAGGTTCTTCTATATCTCTTGATAATGATATTCAGCAGTTCAGCACTAATATGTTTGTTAATTTTGTCTTTAGTAGAAGGCTTCAGGCACACTGAAGGACATATGAATCTATTTTGGTGGATGGTAATATCAACAACTCTTATAATATTAGGCTGCTGGAGACTTATCTACAATCTAAAAAAGATGAAAATTTCTAAGTAAAAGGGAATACATAAAGAAACGGCATCCCCTGATTGAAAAATCTTGTTGTATATTATATTAGGTAGAATAATAGAAAAGCTGATTTTTCAAGGTTTAGTGCGCTCGGCAAGAGGCCCGTGTTCAAACATCTCCTCAACTTTTACTTGAGTTGAGGATTGCAAATGATGTTCCGGGTAATGAAAATTACCTTTAGAAAAATATACTCTGCCGTCAGAAGAAGATGCAAAATAGTGAGGATAGTTTTTTAGTGTTTCACGATCCATACGTCTTATGGTAAATTCACCACCAATAATGACTCCATTCTCCACGATTGCTTTTGGGTAAGCACTTACAAAATATGAACAAGCATCTTTCATCCTTTTAAAATTTTTAGGAGCATCACTAATATCAATACTGTACACTTTACCTGGACTAGTTGTTAATTCTGTGAGTTTTTGCACAGCTTCAAGATTTATCTGATTCCAGTATTTCGTCTTTTTTGAATCTTCCATTTTGATTTAGATTAAATTTAAACACTATTAATACAGTAATTGGCAACGTCAGATCCATTAAAACAAAAAGAAAGCGGCATCTCCTGAATTAATAAGCGTGAAGTCAATGTCTGCTGCAATACTATTCTGAGAAACAAATGAAGGAAATGCCGCAACAGTAAATTTCAGAAGAAAAAATATGATATCAAAATAAAAGTATTGAAACTCTTCACCATGCAGCAAGAAGTAGGCCCTGGTATCTGAAAATATCTTTTATTACCTATTATCAATCAGATATACAGACAGCTATACAATTTAATCAGTGCAGTCAATGAGTCAAGTTACTATAGTATAATGACTGGTCGCATGCACTTTTTTTCTCATAGCTACACATCAATTCAGACAAAGCCCCGCCGGGAGAAACAGCAGGGCAAGAGCAATGAGGCGCGACCAGATCAGGCTAAAGGCTTCACTTCAGGCACTTCTACAGCTTGAAGGGTTACTACAGTTAACAGCATTCTACAATCAGCACTTTTTAGTATATTCATAAAATATTTTTAATTCATTATCAGCGCTTTATAATTGACCTCAGTGAAATATATTGCATCTCCCAGGGGAGAGGGACTTTAAACTTATTCTTTTTTCTTTTTTCTTGCTCTCCTTCCCCCCTGGGGGAAGGCTGGGAAGGGGGTAATTAAATAAACTATAAGCAACCATTTAATTAAGAAAGGGGATAAATAGTTTTATAAATGGTCTTAAATTCTTGATTCTATTTAATAAAAAGAGAGCAGGCAAATATAATAATTGCCTGCTCTCTAAAAATAATTTATTCAAATATTATTACTAGTAACCCGGGTTCTGAACAAGATTTGGGTTAGCAGATAATTCAGATCTGCCAACAGGGAACAGCAGGAGATGTGCATCAGGTGGCCCGAGCACATCACCGGCGTTAGCGAATGGGAGAGTCCATTTAGCATTCTGAAGAAAGAATCCCCAACGGATAAGATCCTGTCTCCTGTTATGTTCTGCGAACATTTCACGTCCCATCTCATTGAACAATTCGCCGCCGGCTACAACCGGACCGGTAGGATCAAAGCTGACCTTGCCATCTAACGATGTCAGATCCGTTAATCCGGCACGTTCCCTGATCTGGTTAACCAGTGCCAGGGCTGCTGCATCGGTACTGCTTTGGCTCTTGCGCCAGAGCGCTTCAGCTTTCATTAACAGTACATCGGCATAACGGAATACTCCAAAATCATTGTTCATTTCAGAAGTACCTCCAATCTGAAATTCCCACTTGCCAATTCTGACACCTGACTGGCGCCAGGCCTGTGGGCCAAGCTGGTTGATCTGCGGAGCAGGCTGACCATTAATAAGATCACCAATATTTCCGAAATTAAGTTGTGTCTTGTTAGGGTTAGGGTTTGTTGCATCGGCGCCAGCGTCGATACATATTCCTCCGCCAAGATTGTATTGATAGCCTGCAAGAAAATTACCTCGTTTTGCAGCGGGAGCTGTTAAGGTACCTACATCACCTCTACGTATATCGGCAGGATCATAAGAATTATAAAATTTTTCAAGTGTACAGAAACCGTTCCATGGCTGTGACGTCAGGTTATATGTATACTGGCTTGCATAATGCAAAGTCTGCATGCCTAATTCGAATCCAGTGAAGAATATCTGGTCGTAGGGTATTGCAAAGATGAATTCTTTGGATGTCTGATCGGCAACGTTAAAGTTGGTAAAATAATTGCTTTCCAGGGTATATTTACCCGAGTTTATAATCTCATTACACTCGGCGATAACTTTGTCCCATTGTGTGGCGCCGGAATAAACCCCGGCATTCAGGTACAACTTGGCCAGTAAAAACTTTCCTGCCCAATAATTCATTCGTCCATAAGTTGTGCCATCTACTGTTTGTGTCAACAATGGCACAGCTGTTTCCAGATCGTTTACAATAAAATTGTACACATCTATTCTTTTAGCAGTCGCCGGGGCTGCAGGCGCAGTGACAAAATCGGTAACCAATGGCACATTGCCGTATAAATCAACCAATTGCCAGTAAAAGAAACCACGTAATGTCTGAAGTTCTGAAATATAAGCGCTGGCAACATCTGCCTTCACTTGTCCGCTTGTTGACAGGGTCTGAAATTGGTAGATCAGACGGTTGGCAGTATTTACTCCTCCAAAACAGAAATTCCATGCACTGGTAACTGCGTTATCTTCAGTTTTCCATGAATGGAGAGCAAGTCTTCTCCAGTTACCGCCATCATCCCAGTCAGATCCCCTGGTGGGTACAACCTGCTCATCAGAACTAAGTTCCTGTAAATTATTTACATCACCCGAGGCATAACCCCCCATTTGTGTGTATGCAGCACCTAAGGCAGATACAAACTGGGCATCGGATTTGAAGAAATTGGCTGGTGTTACCTGACTGTAAAGTGTTTCGTCCAGCTTGGTACACGACTGGCTAAAAGCAGCCACTCCCAAAAGAATCATTATGATCCTTATCAGATATAGCGATTTTTTCATTTTATTTCTTTCTTTTGTTTTCATATTTTATTCATTTTCAGGTTTAAAAAACAAAGTTGGCACCAATAGTAAATGATCTCGTTGTGAAATATGTATCCCTTCTGTCGATGCCTGGTACCAGCGGACTATTATAAGTCCCCATGTCGGTTGCACTGTCAACATATCTTGGTTCCGGACTCACTCCTTTGTATTTGGTAATATAAAATAAATTGTTACCAGCAACATATACCCTGATCTTACTGAATTGTCCGCCTTTAGGTAAACTGAAATTGTAACCCAAACTCAGGTTATCAAGGGAAACAAAAGAAGCATTTTCAATATCCTTACTGGATAACGTACCTGAAGAGACGTTCAGGAGGACTCCTGTCGAAGGATTTTTCATATCAGCGGCGGTCTTTGGAAGATTATATGATGTGATCATATCAGGCACTTCATAAAATCCACGGAAAGAATTGACAAGGTGATGTCCGAATACACCACGGAAGAATACATTCAGATCCCAGTTTTTATAAGTCAGAACGTTGCCAAATCCCGTCTGCCATTTCGGCAAAGCGTTTGCAATTACCCTGCGGTCTGCCTGATCAATTGTTCCATCATGGTTTTCATCAACAAATGTCAGGTTTCCATATGCATCAATTCCATTGTATACCAGCGCCAGCAACTGACCGATCGGTTTGCCTTCCTGTACTCTAGTCAATGGTACCTGGTTTTGCCCGGGTGAACCCATGTCACTCAGATCCTGTATCCCGTAAGTCAGTTTAGATCCATTATAAGTTCCTGATAGTGAAACGAGAATGTTCTCAAGATTGTAGGAAGGGGTAAGCGTTACGCTGTAAGAAAAGTCTGGTTTCTTGACTACATCGAAATTAAGAGACAACTCCAAACCACTACTTCTCAACTTCCCGATGTTTAATTCCGCTGTATTATAAAGGTTTGGAGGGACCGGTACAGTATATGGCCACAACAAATCAGTTGTTGTTTTTGTATAGAAGTCAAATGAACCGGATAACCTTTTAAAGAATGAAAAATCAACTCCTGCATCGAATTGTCCGGCTCTTTCCCATTTAAGATCGGCATTTGCATTACTAACGGGTGAATAAGCAGGAGCAAAAGTTCCATTATAATAAAAGTTACCACTAGGACCCAGGCGAAGCAAAGACAGGT